>NZ_JBSGJR010000548.1:0-4681 GCF_053605645.1 Micromonospora sp. NPDC003776 | reverse complement strand
GCCGGGCGGTTCGCCGGCCTGGAGTGCGGATCGATCTCACTCGGCCCGGTGGACCAGACCCTCGCCGAACTCGCCGAAGCGCTGGGCGACCCGGCCGCCGCCGCGCACCGCGACGCCGGGCTCCGGCTGGCCCGCAGGGTCGGCGCCGTGCCGTGGAGCGACGAGTCGGCGTACGTGCCGGCGGCGGTGTGTTGAACCGGGTCACCGCCGCTCGGACGTGTCACCCGCCGAAGACCGTCGCCTCCCGGCGGCGGAAACCCGGTCGTAGCGCCACGAGCATCAGCCGCAGCACGGGTCCGGCGATCCTTCTCAACTCGTCCAGTTCCTCCGGGCGGGCGTACCGCTCGATCCTGGGCAGTTCGAAGCGTAACGCACCGCCCTTGCGGACCGCGCGCTCCACGGTGTTCCAGTCGGCCACGCTGACGTAGCGCCGGATCACCGGGAAGATCAGCCGCTCCTCCTCCTCGATGTGCTCGTCGAGGAGATCGCGCAGCTGAGCCAGGGCCGCGGCGAGACTCCCTGCGACGGTGCGTACCCGGCCCGCTTCTGACGAGCTCGCGGCGAACGCTTCGATCAGCTCGTCCGCCGCCGCCCGTACCTCGTCTAGGACCGGATCGAGTGCGGCGTGGTCGTCACTGAGCTCCCGCAGGTCGATCTCCGGGCCCGCCGAACGTTGCAGGACCGGCCAGAGGACCTCGTCCTCCATCTTGTGGTGGTGATGGATGCCGTCACAGAGCAGCCGCAGATACGTCCGCAGGGCCGTCGCGCGGCGATGGTCGTACGCGATCTGCCCGGCGGCCACGTGACTGAGCAGCTCGGCCAGCCGGCGCGTATCGGATCGCATGGTGCGGTGGTTGATCCGGAAGCCGATGAGGTTCGGTTCGGGGTCGGTGGTGGTGGCCATGGTCTCCTCCGGCCGCACTATTGGCGGCCTGTTCGGGATAGGGCCGGCCGTTGGCGGGCCGACCCGGTGCCGGCTACGGACGGCCGGCTCGCTCTCGTGCTTCGCAACTCTCGGGCACGACACCTGGCGATCACTTGGCGCCGACTTGGCGGACGCAGCCGACTGGACCGACGACGATGGGGCAGGCAGTTCTGCGGTCGGCCCATTAGACCGCCACCAGCCGCCAGCCCACCAAGCCAGCGTTAAGGGTTCGCCAACTCCGGCCCCGCCTCATGAGAGTCGCACTACATCTCTCAGCCGCAGCACACCGGAGGAACGAACACCATGAAGAACAGGCACGACGGGCCGCTGACGTGAGTATTCCCGGTAACTCCGCTGTCCGGGCGGGTCTGACGGTCGGGGTGCTCGGCCCGACCGTCGTGCGGCACAATGGCCGGGCCGTGGCAGTCGGCGGCCCGGCACCGCGTACGGTGTTGTGCCGACTGGTCATCGCCGAGGGCCGGTACGTGCCGATCGATGCACTGGTCGATTGCTTGTGGCCGCACGACCCGCCACCGAGTGCCCGGATCACCGCGCAGGGCTACCTGTCGGTGCTGCGCGGGGCGCTTGAGCCCGACCGGGCGCCACGGCAGCCTGGGCGGGTGCTCCTTCGCGACGGCGCCGCGTACGCGTTGCGGTTGGCGTCGTGCACGCTCGATGCCGACCGGTTCAGCGAAACGGCGGCCCAGGGACCGGACCTGCTGGCTAACGGTGACGCCCGATCCGCGCTGGCCCGGTTCGACGCGGCGCTCGCACTCTGGCGGGGGCGGGCGTACGCCGACTGCGCGGACCACGAGTTCGTGGTCGCGGAGTCGCATCGGCTCCAGGAGCTGCGCACCGGTGCGCGGGAACACCGCTTGGCCGCCCTGGTCGAGCTGGGCGCCATCGATACGGCCGTTGCGCAGCTCCGGGCGTTCCTCACCGAACACCCGCTGCGGGAGCGGGGTTGGGCGCTGTTAGCACGGGCGTTGTACCGGGCGGGCCGCCGAGGGGACGCCCTGGCAGTGCTGCGCGAGGCGCGAAACCGCCTAATGGACGAACTCGGCGTCGAGCCCGGACCGGACCTCGCCGAGCTGCACCGCGACATCCTGGACCAGACCCTCCGCGCGGCCGGTCCTGAAGATCAACCATCACGCTCCGGGCGGGAGGCTTCCTCAGGCAGTCGGACGCCGGTGAGCTCACCGCAGCGCGCCAGCAGTTCGTCCAAAAGCGCCGGGTCCATACTGGAACCGGACGGCCGCCAGTCGCGCTCGCTGAAGTAGTGCCCACTGACCAGGACGGCGGCGTCGGTGCCCACGGCCAAGCGCATCTGGGCCCGCGCGGCGTCGTCGGGACTCGTCGGCGCCGCGGCGCCGCCCATCCTGGTGCGCACCCAGCCGGGGTCGACCGCGTTGCTCAAGGTTCCGGGCCACCGACGGGCGACGGCGAACGCGAGCATCAAGTCCAGCAGCTTCGAGGTGGAGTACACCTCGACCCCGTTCCACGGACGGGTGTCGTATTGCAGGTCAGCGAGGTCAACCACACCATCTGCGGCCATCGCCGACGACACGAACACGAGACGTTCCGGCTGGGGAAGCAACGCCGTCAGCAGGTACGGCGCGAGAACGTTGACCTGGAAGGTCGACTCCAGCCCATCCCCGGTCAGCTCCCGCTCCGAGGCGTCCAGCCGGGCGATCCCCGCGTTGTGCACGATGGTGTCGAAGCGACCGAACGCGGCCAGCGACCCGGCGAGCGCGGCGGTCTCCTCGATCGAACGCAGATCGCCGACCGCGACCCCGGCCGCCGCCGGGAGCGCCGCCTTCGCGACCGCCGCCCGCTCCTCGTTGCGGGCATGCAGAACCACCTGATGTCCCCCGGCGACGAGTTGGGCCGCGGTTCGCAGGCCGATGCCGTCCACCGAGCCGGTGACAAAAATGTTGCGCATGCCGTTCCTTCCGTCGTTGTGCCGCTTCACCCTGACGCGACGGTTGGGAATCGATTGGAACCTCGTTGGCGACCGGCCCGGCGGGCAGGCTCCGTCCTGCCCGGGTTTCCGATGGTGGGTCACAGCCAGGGCAGGACGGGCGGCGTGGCGGGTGCGGCAAGCCGGGCGAGCCAGCCGACGATCCCGGCGGTGCCCTGCATGAAGCCGGGTTCCGGCGGAAGGTCCGGCGGGGTCCTGGTGTGCTCGGTGTTGGACCAGGTGACGCCGGTTGGGGTGGGGACGGCGCGGGCGAGGACGTCCGCGGCGAGCATGCTGGCCCAGGTGAGCAGGTCAGGGTCGGCGGTGGCCCGAAAGCGGTCGAGTAGCAGCTGCCCGACGCCGGCCGTGCCGCAGCATCGGGCGAGGTTGTCCCAGTAGCCCGGGTATAGCCGTTGTGGGATGCGGCTGTCGCGCAGCGCCCCCAGGCACGCGTCGACGGCCTGCCGCCAGCGGGGCTGCGGGTCGACGGTGT
Source organism: Micromonospora sp. NPDC003776 (assembly GCF_053605645.1). Lineage (NCBI taxonomy): Bacteria > Bacillati > Actinomycetota > Actinomycetes > Micromonosporales > Micromonosporaceae > Micromonospora > Micromonospora sp. NPDC003776. Next base: position 1,303 of record NZ_JBSGJR010000548.1, on the reverse strand, counting down.
CGAGGAGGGTGAAGAGCCGCACGGTGCCAGTTGGGCCGTGGCACCAGCCGAAGTTGACCGGCGGGCGGTCCGGGCGGGGCGGAATCAACAGCGGCAGGGCCCAGCCGTCGGGGTGGCCGCCCAGGGCCAGGAGGCCGTCGGCGGCGCCGACGGCGGTGTCGAGAAGGTCGTCGCGGTGCAGGGCGTTGCCGGCGGCGGCGAGGGCGTAGGCGACGCCGGCGGTGCCGTGGGAGAAGCCGGGCATGAGGCGCTCGTGCCCGGCCAGCATGCGCCAGTGCAGCCCGTCCGGCCGATCCTCGGCGAGCCCCACCAACCCGTCGGCGATGAGATGGGCAGCCTGCACTACGGCACCGCTGGCGGCATTGTCGCAGGCGTCGACGAGGGCCAGCAGGATGCCCGCGTCGCCGGAGATGACGTCGGAGTACCGGGCCGGGCCCACGGGTCGCCGCAGAAGCCGTTCGGCGATCCGCGCCGTCACCGACGCGGCGGCGTCGAGGGCGGCCCGGTCGGCGGAGACCGCAGCCCAGGCACGCAACGCAACCGCGACCCCGGCCCAGCCGCCGAACAACCCGTCGTCCGGCATCGTGGCGGCGTCCGGCTCGTGCCCGGCAAGGTGCACCAGCCGGTCCCGGGCTCCCGCCGCGACCCGGTCGAGAGCCGAACCCGACGCAGTGGCATCAACACCACCCGTCGTCGCTTCGGCGCGACCGTCCGACATGGACAGCAGGCCCGCGGCCCTGGCCTCGGTGCAGCCGAGCAGCACCCCGGCGGTCCCGGCATACAGGTCGTCGAAGCGTTCGCCCGCCTTCAGCCAGGCCAGACCACCGTCGGCGGGCACCGCCACCGATTCGACCCAACTGAAGGCCCGCTGAACTACATCGACCGTCACCGACCCGATCCTGCCATCCGCCGCTGCGGGGTCCTCGTCCGTAACAATCCACGAAGCCGAGCGCAGGCGCATCGGCCGACCGGCACGGATTGCGGCCCACTGGCGGAGCCGCGGATATTCCGCGAGCCCGCCACTGGAAGTCACGATGTGCACCGCCCGCGGCCAGACGCCGTCTTCACCGTCCGCACGTACGCCACGACGGACGATAGAACCGGACCCGGTTAGTGCGTGCCTCCCGACACCGCACCCCAGGTCCGGTGGGCGAATGCGGGCCGAAGCCGCAGACTCGGTAGTCGCGGTCAGAGCCTCCTCGGGACATCAGGCGCCCAACTGCACCGTCAGGTACGCCGGGCCGTTGTGACTGTCCAGCTTCAGCGCGCCCAGCGGTGGGATGTCGACCGTGGTGCCGCCGCT
>NZ_JBSGJR010000547.1:0-4695 GCF_053605645.1 Micromonospora sp. NPDC003776 | reverse complement strand
ATCCCCCCCCGCTGCCGCCCACCCCCGCCGGCCCGGCCCCCCCCCGGCCGGGGGCCCCCACCCGGCGCGGTCAGCGGCTGTGATGGTCCAGCAGGACGGTCAGCAGCCGGGTCAGCTCGGCGCGTTCCGCAGCCGACAGGGGGGCGAGCAGGGTGTCCTGGACCCGGCCGAGGGTCTCCTCCAGCCGGCGCAGTTCGCGCCTGCCCGCCTCGGTGAGGGTGACGACGTTGCGCCGCTTGTCGCCCGGGTCGGGGGTGCGGTGGACGAGCTGTTTGGCGGCGAGGTCGTTGAGGACGGCGACGACGTCGCTGCGGTCGATGCCGCAGCGGCGGCCCAGGTCGGCCTGGCTGGCGGGGCCGAACTCGGCCAGGGCGGCGAGGACCCGGTAGTGGTAGCCGCGGGCGCCGCGGGCGGCGAGCCCTTCGCTGACGAGCCGGCCCGCGTGGGTGGCGGTCTGGGTGAGCAGCCAGCTGGGGGTGGCGCGCAGCCGGGCCGGGGTGCGGGTGCCGGTTTCCATGGGGTCGACCGTACCAGGATCGTTGGCCGGGCCAACGACTTCTGATACGTTGGTCGAGCCAACATTGGTTGCACCAACGAATGCGGGAGGGGTCACGTGACCACCCTGAACGGCCAGACCATCGGACAGGCCCACTACGCGACCCGGGCGCTGCTGGAACGCCACCTGACGCGGCTGGGCATCTCCTTCCCCCAGTCCGCGGCGCTGAACGCCGTAGCGGCCGAAGGCGGCGCGCTCGCCCGGGATGCCCTGCTGCGGCGGATGACCGACGCGCTGAAGATCGACGAGCCGGCCGCCCGGGCCACGCTCGACGACCTCGTCCATGCCGGCCTGCTCCGCGCCGACGGCGCCGGGCTGGCCCTCACCGATGCCGGCCGGACGGTGCAGCGGCGCGTCGGCGACGCGGTGGCCGGCATCACCGCCCGGTTGTACGGGGACATCCCCGCCCCCGAGCTCGCGGCGGCGGGCCGCCTGCTCACCCTGATCAAGCAGCGCGCCGACGCCGAGTTGGCGGCGACCGGGGCGTGAACGCCCCGCGGGGCCGGTGCGACCCCCTCGCACCGGCCCCGCGTCTTCCCGCGCCCGCAGGTCGATCAGTGTTGCGGGATGTTCTGTACCCCGATCCGCTTGCGGAACACCCAGTACGTCCAACCCTGATACGCCAGCACGATCGGGGTGAACACCACGGCCACCCAGGTCATGATCTTCAGGGTGTACGGGGTGGACGCGGCGTTGATCGCCGTCAGCGTGCCGGCCGCGTCCAGGGTGGACGGCATGACGTTGGGGAACAGCGCGGCGAACAGGGTCGCCACGGCCAGGGCGATGGCCACCGCGGTGCCGGTGAACGCCCAGCCCTCCCGGCGTACCGTCGCGGCGGCCAGAGCGCCGAGCAGGGCCAGGGCGGCGCCGGTGGCGAGCACGACGGCGGCGGCGCTGGAGCGGATGGTGAGCGTCCAGGCCAGGAACGCCACCGCGACCACGGCGGTGCCGGCGCCGACCTTGACCGCGAGGGCGCCGGCGCGGGCGCGGATGTCGCCGCTGGTCTTCAGGGCCAGGAACACCGCGCCGTGGGTGAGGAACAGCCCGAGGGTGGTCAGCCCGCCGAGCAGGGCGTACGGGTTGAGCAGGTCGAGCAGGCCGCCGGCGTACTCGTGGTCGGCCGACAGCGGCACGCCGCGGAAGATGTTCGCGAAGGCGACGCCCCACAGGAGCGCCGGGACGGCCGAGCCCCAGAAGATGGCCTGGTCCCAGCGGCGCTTCCAGGCCGCCTCGGGCCGCTTGTGCCGGTACTCGAAGGCCACGCCGCGGGCGATCAGGGCCAGCAGGATCAGCAGCAGCGGCAGGTAGAAGCCGGAGAAGAGGGTGGCGTACCACTCGGGGAAGGCGGCGAACATGGCGCCGCCGGCGGTGATCAGCCAGACCTCGTTGCCGTCCCAGACCGGGCCGATCGTGTTGATCATCACGCGGCGTTCCCGGTCGTCGCGGCCGAGCACGGGCAGCAGCATGCCGACCCCGAAGTCGAAGCCTTCGAGGATGAAGTAGCCGGTGAAGAGCACGGCGACGAGGAGAAACCAGACGGTGGTCAGTTCCACGATGGGCTCCGGGATCAGTAGGCGAACGCCAGCGGGCGCTCGGCGTCGTCGGTGTCGTCGTCGGCGGGGGTCGGGGTGACGTCGGGGACGCCGGCCTTGGCGTAGCGGACCAGCAGCTTGAACTCGATCACCGCGAGGGTGGCGTAGATCAGGGTGAACGCGGTGAACGAGGTGAGCACCTCGGTCAGCGAGACGCTGCGGGAGACGCCGTTGCGGGTGAGCATCTCGCCGAAGACGATCCAGGGCTGGCGGCCCATCTCGGTGAAGATCCAGCCGAAGGAGTTGGCCAGCAGCGGCAGCAGCGGCATGACCAGGCCGGCGCGCAGCAGCCACCGGCTGGTGGGGGTGCGGCCCTTGCGGTGGGTCCAGAGCACGATCAGGGCGATCGCGGCGGCGGCCAGGCCGAGGCCGATCATGAACCGGAAGCTCCAGTAGGTGACCGGGATGATCGGGGTGTAGCTGCCGGCGCCGTACTGGGCGGCGTACTGGGCCTGCAGGTCGTTGATGCCCTGCACGGTGCCGTTGGGGTCGCCGGTGCCGAGGAACGACAGCAGGTACGGGATCTTGATGGCGAACACCTCGCGGCTGCCGTCGAGGCTGCCGACGGTGAGCACGGAGAACGAGGCGGGGCTCTCGGTGGTGTAGAGGCCCTCGGCGGCGGCCATCTTCATCGGCTGCACCTCGGTCATGATCTTGCCTTGGATGTCGCCGGTGAACAGCACCAGCGCCGAGGAGACCAGCACCACCCAGGAGCCGAACTTGGTGGCGAAGCGGTAGGCGTCGGTGTCGGCGCTGTCGCGGTTGCGGATGACGTGCCACAGGCCGACGGCCACGATCAGCGACCCGGCGACCAGGAACGCGCCGGAGAGGGTGTGCGGGAAGGTGATCAGGGCGACCTTGTTGGTCAGCACGGCGAAGAAGTCGGTCAGCTCGGCGCGCCCGGTGGTGGGGTTGATCCGGTAGCCGACCGGGTTCTGCATGAACGAGTTCGCGGCGAGGATGAAGTACGCGGACAGGTTGGTGCCGATCGCGGCGGCCCAGATCGCGGCCAGGTGCAGCCGCTTGGGCAGCCGGTCCCAGCCGAAGATCCACAACCCGATGAAGGTGGACTCGAGGAAGAACGCGACCAGGGCCTCGATGGCCAGGGGCGCGCCGAAGATGTCGCCGACGAAGCGCGAGTAGTCCGACCAGTTCATGCCGAACTGGAACTCCTGCACGATGCCGGTGACCACGCCCATCGCGAAGTTGATCAGGAAGAGCTTGCCGTAGAACTTGGTGAGCTTGAGGTAGCGCTCGTTGCCGGTGCGGTGCCACAGGGTCTGGAGGATGGCCACCAGGATGGACAGGCCGATGGTCAACGGCACGAAGAGAAAGTGGTAGACGGTGGTGACACCGAACTGCCAGCGGGCGACGTCCAACGCGTCCACCTGAAACCCCCCAGCTGTGCATACTACGAGACGTAGTAGATACTACTCGGCGTCGTAGAAGAACGGGCAGGGCCGGAGGGCCCCGACCGGCCCGGGACCAATGACCTTGATCACCCGGCCGCCCGGCCCGGGACCGGACCCCGGGCTCACCCACCGGCGTGCGACCATCCAGCACTGATGGACACCCCGACCACCCCCTGGCGGGCGCCGCTGCTGTGGCGCGCCGCGCAACTGCTCGCCCGCGGCGTCGTCGGCCTGCTCGGCCGCCTCGAGGTCACCGGCGACGTGCCGGACGCGCTGCGGCACGGGCCGCTGATCCTGGCCGCCAACCACATCAGCCCCTTCGACCCCGTGGTGCTCACCGCCGCCTGCCGGGCCCGCGGCATCCACCCACGGATCATGGCCACCGGCGGGCTGTTCCGCGCCCCCCTGATCGGCCCGCTGATGCGCCGCGCCGGGCACATCCGCGTCGACCGCGGCACCACCTCCGTGCACTCGGCCCTGGAGGTCGCCGCCGCGGCCGTGGCCGGCGGCTCGGTCGTCCTGGTCTACCCCGAGGGGCGCATCGGCCTGGACCCCGGCATGTGGCCCGAGCGGGGCAAGACCGGCGCGGCCCGGCTCGCCTTCGCCAGCGCCGCCCCGGTCGTCCCGGTCGCCCAGTGGGGCTCGCACGAGGTGCTGCCGTACCGGGCGCCCAAGGGCATGCTGCGCGGGCTGGCCCGGGCGATCACGCGCCGGCCGGCGATCCGGGTGCACTTCGGCGCGCCGGTGGCCCTGCGCGACCTGCACCCCGGCACGCCCGGGGCGGCCCGGCGGGCCACCGACCGGATCATCGACGCGATCACCGAGGATCTGGTGGCGCTGCGCCCCGACGAGCCCGACCGGCCCCGCCACGTCGACCCCGGCCGCCCGGTGGAGACCACCCGCGCGCACCGCCGGCACCGGTCCGGCTGATTCCGGCCCGCCCCGCCGCCGACGATGAGACCCTTCGGGCCGGGACACCCGAGGAGGCAGCCGTGAGCGGACCCGTCGTGCTGATCACCGGCACGTCCAGCGGCATCGGGCTGGAGACCGCCGTGGGCGCGGCCCGCGCCGGCTGGCGGGCCGTCGCCACCATGCGCGACCCCGCCCGCGCCCACCCGCAGCGCCCACATCGGAA
>NZ_JBSGJR010000546.1:0-4700 GCF_053605645.1 Micromonospora sp. NPDC003776 | reverse complement strand
CCCGGCGCTGCCGTTCACCCCTGGTGTGCCGGGCCCACCCTCGGGCGCCGTGCCGGGCGGCGGGGTCACCTTCGGGCCGTGGCCGGCGTGCCCGCCGGTCCCGCCGAGGCGCTCCGGGCCTTCGGCGGCGAGCCGCTCGCGGAAGCGGCGGAACAGGTGGCCCACCGGGGCGCGTTCCGGACTCACGATGAACCTCCGACGAAGGCGGCGACCGCCGCTGCTGCCATGGCCAGGGCGGCCAGCCCGGCCCGCTTCCACATCTTCGGCAGGTCCCGGGTGGTGACCACCGGGTCCGGCGGCAGGCCGTACACCTCGGGCTCGTCGAGGAGCAGGAAGAACGCGCCGTCGCCGCCGACGCCGTCGGTGGGGTCGTGACCGTAGAGGCGGGCCTCCGGCACCCCCCGCTCGTGCAGGGTGGCGACCCGCTGCGCGGCGCGGTCCCGCAGCTCGTCGAGGGGGCCGAACTGGATGGACTCGGTCGGGCAGGCCTGCGCGCAGGCGGGGGTCTTCCCGGCGCCGAGCCGGTCGTAGCAGAGCGTGCACTTCCACGCCCGGCCGTCGCCCTTGCGCTGGTCGATCACCCCGTACGGGCAGGCGGAGATGCAGTAGCCGCAGCCGTTGCAGATGTCCTCCTGCACCACCACCGTGCCGAACTCGGTGCGGAACAGGCTGCCGGTCGGGCAGACGTCAAGGCACGCGGCGTGGGTGCAGTGCTTGCAGACGTCCGACATCATCAGCCAGCGGAAGTCGGTGCGGGACTCCGCCCCGGTGGCCCTGCCGGGCGGCTGCGCTCCGGGCATGCCGAGGAACTCCGGGCCGGCGGCCATCCGCGCGGCGGCCGCCAGCTGACCGGGGGGAAGGCCGGGGTTGGTGCCGGTGTCCGTCACCGTGCCGGCGGCGGCGGCCGCGTTGGCGGGGCTGGACGCCTCACCCGTCGGGTTGCCGGCGAACGGCGGGGTGCGATGCCCGGCCGGCCGAGGCTGCTCGATGAACGCGACGTGCCGCCACGAGTTGGCGGTCAGCGCGCCGGTGTTGTCGTACGACATGCCGAGCAGGTCGAACCCGGAGTCGGGAACGTCGTTCCACTCCTTGCAGGCGACCTCGCAGGCCTTGCAGCCGATGCAGACGCTGGTGTCGGTGAAGAAGCCCATCCGCGGCGGCGCCTCGACCCAGCCGGCGTCGGGGGCCGGGTCGAGCGGGCCGTACAGGCTGTTGGCCTCGATCATCCGACCTCCCGTTCGGACGCGTCGGTGGTGACGATCGGCGGGCGGCCGCCGGTCAGCCCGGCCCGGCGCCGGTAGTCGTCCACCAACTCCAGCAGGGCGTGTCCGGTCGGCCGGCGGCCGGGCCGGATGTCACACGTACCGACCTTGCTCTCCTGGATCAGCACGTTCGGATCCAGCGTGATGCCGAACAGGTCGTTGACCGAGTCGCCGGTGACGATTCCCTCCCGGCCGAAGTGGTACGGCAGCCACACCTGGTGGATCACCCGCCCGTCCAGGCGCAGCGGGGTGAGCCGGTCGGTGACCAGGACGCGTGCCTCGATCGCCGCCCGACCGCTGATCAAGTGCGCCCAGCCGAGGTGATCCAGGCCGAGCTCGCCCGCCAGCTCCGGCGAGACCTCGACGAACATCGCCGGCTGCAGCTCGGCGAGCCGGGCCACCATCCGGCTCATCCCGCCCGCGGTGTGGTGCTCGGTGAGCCGGCTGACCGTGAACACGTACGGGAAGACGTCGGAGTGCGCCTGCGGCGGGCTCGGGTTCACCGAGTTCACCGGGTTGTCGTAGACCTTGCGGGTCGGGTTGGCCTGCTGCCCGTACAGCGGGTTGCGCAGCGGGGACTCGGCCGGCTCGTAGTGCGTCGGCATCGGGCCGTCCTGCAGGCCGGTCGGCACGTACAGCCAGCCCTTCCCGTCGCCCTGCATGATGAACGCGTCGTCGCCGGCGAGCCCCTCGACACCGCTGGTGCCCTCCGGCGGCCGGTAGGTCGGCGGCTTCTTCTTCTCGAAGTCCGGCACGTCGTAGCCGGTCCACTCGCCCTTGCCGGCGTCCCACCACACGTACTTCTTGCGCTCGCTCCACGGCCGGCCGTCCGGGTCGGCCGAGGCGCGGTTGTAGAGGATGCGGCGGTTGGCCGGCCAGGCCCAGCCCCACTCGGCGGCCACCCAGTCCTGGTCGTGCCGGGACTTGCGCCGGGCGGCCTGGTTGACCCCGTCGGCGAACACGCCGGTGTAGATCCAGCAGCCGACGGCGGTGGAGCCGTCGTCCTTGGCCTCGGTGAACGCGGACAGCGGGCGGCCGGTCGCCACCTCGTACCCGTTGATCTCCTTGAGCACCGCCTCCGCGCTCGGTTCCGCTAGGTCCCCGTGCGTGGGGTAGTCCCAGGCGAGGTCGCGCACCGCGCGGTCACGGGGCTTGTCCGAGGCGGCCAGCTTCTCCCGGATGATCCGGCCGAGGTGGAAGAAGAACCACAGCTCCGAACGGGCGTCCGCCGGCGGGTCCAGCGCTTTCTCCCGCCACTGCAGCAGCCGCTGGGTCTGGGTGAAGGTGCCCTCCTTCTCCACGTGCGAGGCCGCCGGGATGAAGAACACCTCGGTACGGCACTCCTCCGGCACGATCTCGCCGGTCTCCACCTCCGGGCTGTTCTTCCAGAACGTCGCGCTCTCGATCATGAACAGGTCGCGGACGACCAGCCAGTCCAGGTTCGCCATGCCCAGCCGCTGCGCCTTGCCGTGCGCCGAGCCGACCGCCGGGTTCTGGCCGAGCAGGAAGTATCCCTTGACCTTGCCGTCGATCATGTTCAGCACCGTCTGGTACGTCCCGTGGTCGCCGGTCATCCGGGGCATGTAGCCGTAACAGAAGTCGTTCTCCGGCGTCGCCGCCTCACCCCAGTACGCCTTGAGCAGGCTCGCGCCGAACGCCCGGGCGTTGTCCCAGAAGCCCTTCTGGCCGGGGTGCCGGATGCTGTCCACCCAGTCGGTGAAGGTGGCGTGATCGGTGTAGTGCGGCATCGGGAGATAGCCGGGCAGTAAATTGAACAACGTCGGGATGTCCGTCGAACCCTGGATGCTGGCGTGGCCGCGCAGCGCCAGGACCCCGCCGCCGGGGCGGCCCATGTTGCCCAGCAGCAGCTGGATGATCGCGCCGGTGCGGATGTACTGCACGCCCACGCTGTGCTGGGTCCAGCCGACCGAGTAGATGAGCACCCCGGTGCGGTCCCTGCCGGAGTTCTCCGTCCAGGCGCGCGCCAGCTCCAGGAACTTCTCCTGCGGGATGCCGCAGGTCCGCTCCACCATCTCCGGCGTGTAGCGGGCGTAGTGCCGCTTGAGGATCTGGTAGACGCAGCGCGGGTGCTGCAGCGTCTCGTCCCGCTGCACCTGGCCGCCGACCGGCATGCCGTGCGACTCGTGCCGCAGGCCGGCCGCCGTCTCCCGCTCCTTGTGCGTGTCGCGGTCGCCGGAGTTCTGCTCGTGGCCCGCGTACTGCCAGCTGCGCTGGCCGTACGTGTTGGTCTCCGGGTCGTAGCCGGAGAAGAGGCCGTCCAGGTCCTCGGTGTCGGCGAACTCCTCGCTGACGATGGTCGCGGCGTTGGTGTACGCCACGACGTACTCCCGGAAGTCCAGCTCGTTGTCCAGGATGTAGCGCACGATGCCGCCCAGCAGCGCGATGTCGCTGCCCGCGCGGATCGGCAGGTAGGTGTCGGCCAGCGCGCTGGTACGGGTGAACCGCGGGTCGATGTGGAAGACCTTGGCTCCCCGCAGCTTCGCCTCCATCACCCACTGGAAGCCCACCGGGTGGGCCTCGGCCATGTTCGAGCCCTGGATGATGACGACGTCAGCGTTGGCGACGTCCTGCTGGAAGACCGTCGCGCCGCCGCGACCGAAGCTGGTCCCCAGACCGGGGACGGTGGCGGAGTGTCAAATACGCGCCTGGTTCTCGATCTGTAGTGCGCCGAGCGCCGTGAAGAGCTTCTTGATGAGGTAGTTCTCTTCGTTGTCCAGCGTGGCGCCGCCCAGGCTGGCGATGCCCAGGGTGCGGTTCAACGTCCGCCCCTGCTCGTCGGTGTCCTCCCAGGTGGCGTCGCGGGCGGCGATCACCCGGTCGGCGATCATGTCCATCGCCGTCTCGAGGTCGAGGTCCTCCCACTCCGTCGCGTACGGCCGGCGGTAGCGGACGGTAGTCTGCCGCAACGGACTGGTGACCAGATTCTTGCTGGCCGAGCCCTTCGGGCAGAGCCGACCGCGGGAGATCGGGCTGTCCGGGTCGCCCTCGATCTGGGTGACCTGGCCGTCCTTCACGAACACCCGCTGCCCGCAGCCCACCGCGCAGTACGGGCAGACCGAGCGGGCCATGCTGTCGGCCGTCTCGGTGCGCGCGGTCAGCGCGGCCGAACGGGCCGACTGAGCGGCGGCGCCCCGCCCGAGCGGGTCGGTGCCGGTGAGCTGCCGGTAGACCGGCCACCCCTCGATGAAGGTCTTCAGACCCATCCCGGACCCCCTTCCCCGCTGGCGGAAGCTGACCTTCTGAACATTAGGGCAGCCGACGGGGTCCCGCGAGTCGAGTCGCGGATCAGGTCGGACGTTCCCGGCACCAGGCGGCCGGCCGATCTGCGGGGTATGCGGTCAGCGTGGGTGGTGCAGAAACAGCGGCGCCCCGGCTTGTGGCCGGGGCGCCGCGGGGGGGGGGGGGGGAGGGGGGCGC
>NZ_JBSGJR010000545.1:0-4709 GCF_053605645.1 Micromonospora sp. NPDC003776 | reverse complement strand
CGAGCCGGATGAGGCAGGCGCACGCCCGGGGCCACCAGCCGGCGGTGACCGCGGCCGCGCCGAGTTCGCCGGCGCCGCGCAGCATCTGGTCGGCTGCCTCCAGGCAGCGCTGCGGCGTCGGCGCGGTCACGACCGGACCTCCGTCCCGTTGCGGGGTCCGGGCACGGCGGCGACCTGGCCCCGCAGCGCTTCGGCGAGGTAGCGGGCGTCCGCGACCAGTTCGGGAAGGTCGAACAGGTACGCCCCGTGTACTCCCTCCTTGCACGCCTTGTACGCGCCGACTGCCCGCGGCCCGTGTCGGCGGCTCAGGTACCCGAGCACGTCGCCGCCCCGGTCGGCGTCGTCGAACAGCGCCAACGCGACCGTGGTGGTCAGCCGCCGGGAGGCGGCCACGACGGCGGCTTCGATGTCGTCGTGGGGCACACCGCGTGCGACCTGTCGCCGCCAGACGATCCGGTGGCAGGTCGCCTCGATCGCCGAGCGGCACAGCTCCGCCACCACGGGCCCGCGCACCTCCGCGGCGACCTCCTCGGTGCGGGTCAGGGCGTCCGCGTCGTCGAGGTAGCGGGTGACCGGGTCGGAGCCGGGTCGCAGGGTCACCACCGACCGTTCCGCGCGGGTCACCTCGACGATGCGGGATTGGCCCAGGTCGAGGCGGGCGAGGGCGTCGGGCAGTCGGGTGTCGTGGGTGAAGACCACCACCTGCCGCTGCTCGGCCAGTTCGGCGAGGACGCGGGCTAGGCCGTCTACCTTGGCGGGGTCCATGCTCTGCACGGGGTCGTCGACCACGATGAACCGGAACGGGCTTTCCGGTGCGCAGCCGCGCGGTAGGAACGTCGCCAGCCCGAGGGCGTGCATCTCGCCCTGGCTCATCACTCCGAGCGCGGTGCCGTTGTCGGTGCCGTCGACGCTGACCGGGATCACCACCCGCCGGCGGGTGTTGGCACCCTCGAGGGTCATCGCGCCGAGTTCGACGTTGCTTTCCTGGCGCAGCTGCGCCCAGATCCGCTGCGAGTGCTCCGCGAACGGCGCCACCCGCTGGTTGCGCAGTTCCGCGCCGGTGGCCTTGAGCCACGCTCGCGCCGCCTTCACCCGGGCGAGGGTCTGTTCCCGCTCCGGCAGCGTTCCGGCCGCGGCGATCCAGGTCCGCAGCTGGTCGGCTGCCGCCTGCCAGCCGGTGTCGCGCCGGCCGAGCAGATCCTTCGCGTACGCCTGCGCGGTCTGCGCCGCTGCGAGGACCGCCGGGTAGCGGGCGGTCAGGTGGTCGGCCAGGTCCTCCGGCCCGCCCGGCGCCCTCCGCAGCGCCGCCGTAGCCGCCTGCAGGTCCTCGACCGGCACCCCGGCGGCGTCACCGTCGGGCACGTCGAGGTCGTCGATGAGGTAGTGCGCCCGCTGCAGCAGCGCGGTCAGCCGCGCCGCGGCGGCCTGGGCGGCGAGGGTGCGGTCGCGCAGCTCGGCCAGGGACGCGGCCGCGGTGGTCCGCCAGTCGCCGTCGAGGCTGCCCGTGGCGCAGACCGGGCACGGCCCGTCGCCCTGGTCGTCGTGGTGCTCGATGGCCAGCCGCAGCAGTTCGGCGCTGCGCAGCGATGCCCGCGACCGGCCGCCGTCGTGCCGGCGGGCGTCGGAGGCGGCCTCCCGCAGCTGCCCGGCGAGCCGATCAACCTCGTCGGCGTCGGGCAACTGCATCGCCACCAGGCGGCGGCACAGCAGCACGGCCTGGTCGGCGGCCGGGTCGTCGGGCTCGTCGAGGATCGTGGTCAGCGCCGCCAGGTCGGGACGGGTGACGAGCAGCGCCGCCGCCCGACGGGCTCGGTCGTCTGCCACCTGGGACAGGGCGGCGGCCAGGGCGCCACGCTGGGCGCGCACCTCTTTGATGGCGGCGTCGAGAGGCCGCGCGGCGGCCATCAGGCGGCGGTCGGCGTCGGTGATCGCCTCCAGGCCGAGGATGGCGGAGATCGCGTCGAACAGCTGGCTCTGCGTGCCGGCGGTGAGCCGGCCCAGCTCCGCGGCGGTGAGGAACGGCCGGTAAAGCTCCAGCGGCCGCGCCAACCCCAGCTCGGCGAGATCCTGATGGGTGCCGTGCCCGCTGGTGACGGTCACCTCGGCCTCGCCCAGGTCCGCCCCGGCCGGCCACTCGCGGATCACCTGCGTGGGCGGGGCGACCCCGTCGACCCGCAGGTCGACGGCGATCCGGCAGGGGTCGGGAGCGTGCAGGTTGCGCCACCCGGTACGCCACACGCTGTTGCGGTCGGCCCAGCGGGCGCTGTCCCCGGTCAGGGCCAGCTCCACCGCTTCCGCGAAGCTGGACTTGCCGGAGCCGTTGCGGCCGACCACCACGGTCAGCCCCGGGCCGGGCTCGATGGCCAGGGTGCGCTCCGGGCCGACGCCGCGGAACCCGGCGACGGTGACCGACGAGAGCCAGATCCGCTCCCGCGGCTCGTCCGCCGTCGTGCGCTGCGGCGTCAGCGCCGTCGGTTCGCCGGCGAGCGCCGCGTCCAGGTCAGCGTCGCTGCTGAGGGCGGCGAGGACCACCTCGGCGGTGTCATCGGGTACGTGGTCGGTGGCGAGCCGGTCGAAGATCAGCTCCACCAGGGGTTCGGTGCGGTTCATCAAGCGACCTCCACTGAGGCGGGTGGGGGAAGGGCGTGCCGCGCTGACGCCACGGCTCGACCCGGTGGTGGTGCGGCAACGCTCGGTGATTCCCTATTTGTGGATCGCTGGTCAGGCGGCGAGCGCAACGTGCCATTCGCGCAGAAACGCCTCAACCAGGGCGTGGGGCCGGGCCTGCACGTCGAACGGCTCCTCGACCCGGCGGCGCGCCATGTGCGCCAGGCTGTCGGCGGCCTCGTTCAAGGCGTGGTGGGCGTGTGCCTTGACGTGCGCGAACGTCAGAACCGAGCGTGCGCCGACCAGCTCGGCGAGCCAGACCAGGGTGGGCTTCATCCCGTTGGGCCGCAACTTCGCTCTCGCTGGTGGGTCGCGGTCGGCGCCGCGATGCTGTCGCTCCTGAAGTCGCTGGTTGTCGGCGGCCGGCGGCGACCCGGACTCGCCGTCGCTGGTCGCAGGCGAGCAGTACACCCGGGCCTAGACCCAGCAGCCAACCACCAGCGCCCGCTCTCCCGCGGGAGGGCGGGCGCTGCTTGCTGTGTCCGGCGGGCGTTCCCGCTACCGCAGTTCCTGCACGGTGATCGTCCACGTGCAGTTGGCCGCCTTCACATCAAGGTAGTATTCACCCTCGCCGCCGGCCAGCTCGGTCGTGTCCTTCCCGGCGGCATCCGCCATCACCTCGGGGAAACCGCCATCCTTCGCCAGGCTCGTCCCCTTCTCCATGACGTAGATGGCCGCCGTGGCGAACTGGCCGCCCTTGATGGTGTAGGTGAGCCTGGCCTGTCCGTCGCCGAGGTGGAACACCTGGCCGCGCTTGTTGCCGGAGCCCTTCAGGGTGGCGACGGTCTTCCACGTCGGCTTGGCCGGAGCCTTGGTGGCGGGGGCCGTGGTGGTCGGCGTCTTGGCGTCCGGGGCCGTGGTCTCGGCGACCCGCGCCGCGTCAGCCTTGGCGGTGGTACTGGGGGCGGACGAGGTGGGCGCGGTGCTGCCGGCGCCGCAGCCGAGCGCGACGAGGCCGGTGGCGATCAGGGCGAGAGTGGTGACCTTGCGCATCGTTTTCCTCCTGCTGTGAACGTTGCGGCGTCAATGAGAGCATCATCCGTGAACACTGTCAACATGCATGTCGCTTGACAGGTATGACACACTCCGAACGTGCAGGAGACACCGACCATCACCGCAGCGGAGATCGCCCGGCTCGCCGGTGTCGGTCGGGCCGCAGTCAGCAACTGGCGCAAACGGCACGCCGACTTCCCCGCCCCGGTGGGCGGCACCCCGGCCAGCCCCGAATTCGATCTGACCCAGGTCGAGCAGTGGCTCCGCGCCCAGGGCAAACTCCCCGAACTGGCCACCGCCGACCGGCTCTGGCAGCACCTCGCGGCGGCCAGCGAATCCCCGGCTGCTGGCCTCGCTGCCGTCGGCGCTCTGCTGTTGGCTCGGCAACGCGGGCAACGTGCCCCCCGCCCGGCCGACCCGAACCTCAAGCCCCTGCTGCCCGACATCGACGCACTCGCCGACGAGCTGGGCCCCCAGGGCGCCTTCGACGCGCTGTGGCAGCGGTTCTCCGCACCCGGCCCGGGCCGTCCGTTTGCCACCCCCGATGACCTCGCCGACCTCATGGTCGGGCTCGCCGGCGTCGGCGGCGGCTCCGTCCTCGACCCTGCGGCCGGCTCCGGAGCCACCCTCCGCGCTGCCGTCCGCGCCGGCTGCACCTCCGCATACGGCCAGGAGCTCGACGAGGACCTCACCCGGCTCGCCGGACTGTGGCTGGCCCTACGCGAGGTGCCGGGGGAGGTGTGCGCCGGCGACTCATTGCGCGCCGACGCCTTCGCCGGGCGCACCTTCGACGTCGTCGTCTGCCACCCACCCTTCGGCGCCGCCAACTGGGGCGATGAGGAGCTCGGCCACGACCCACGCTGGATCGTCGGCACCACCCCGCGTACCGAACCGGAGCTGGCCTGGGTCCAGCACGCCCTGGCCCACCTCCGGGCCGGCGGGCACGCCGTACTGCTGATGCCGCCCACCGTCAGGTGCGGGCGGCCATCGGGTCGGCCTTGTCCCGCCAGTGTCCGTCCGGGCCGAGGATGCGGTACTTGTAGCGGGCG
>NZ_JBSGJR010000544.1:0-4720 GCF_053605645.1 Micromonospora sp. NPDC003776 | reverse complement strand
GTTTGTGCAGGCCGTCACGGCGCAGGTTCGCTACCCGCGCATGGGCGCGGGTGACCTGCCGGCGGGCGCGTTCCCACCGGTTTGAGGGCCGCCGACCGGTGCGCCGGTCCGGGCCGACGCGGCGGGACATCCGCCGGGACAGGCGCCGCATCCGCTGGGCCGCCTCGTCCAGATGCCGCGGGTTGGGCACCATCTCGCCGGTGGACAGCACCGCCAGGTGGGTGATCCCCACGTCGACACCGACCACCGCCCGCGGGTGCGTCGGGGTGCGCTCGACCCGTTCGATTTCGACGCAGAACGCGACCTGCCACCGCCCGCCGTCACGGCGCACCGTCGCGGACAGGATCCGGGCCGTGCCCGCCTCCAGGCGGCGGGCGAGCTTGCGGGTCGACTCGTGCGTCTTCAACCGGCCCAGCCGGGGCAGCACGACATGCTTACGGTCCGGCTCCACCCGGATCGCGCCGGTGGTGAACCGGATACTCGGCGTGCTGCGGCGGCGGGACTTGAATCGCGGGAACCCGACTCGCCGCCCCTTCCGCTTGCCCGCACGCGAGTCAGACCAGTTCTTCAAGCCGCGGGCCAGGTTGTCCAGGCCGGTGTTGTACGCCTCCTTGGAGCACTCAGCCCACCACGGCGCCACCTCACCCTTGGCCGCGTTCCACGCCTTACGCAACGCGGCGAGATTCCACCCGAGGGCCGGAATCAGCAGCTCCTCAGGCGTGCCGTAGGAACGTTCCGCGGCCCGCTGGCCCATGACCGCCTTCACCCTGGCCAGACCCCAGTTGTACGCCACCCTCGCCGCACCAGCATGCGCCAGCACCGACCGCTCCTGAGCCGAGGTGAGATCGAGCGCAAAACGAAACGCCTGCACACTACGCACACCCAGCCCCACTCACCCCCTCCGCGATCAGTGTCGGCGACGGGTACGACACACCCGCAGCCCCACGCCCAAACACCCCACCAGAACACGTCTCTGCCGCCTGAAGAACACTCCCTTGGCAGCAGTTGACACCCCCCGCCCCGCCCCGTCCCCTCCCCGCGATCATGCAGTTGTGGTGGTGGAGAAAAGCCGCAGAGGCCGCTTCCCGGGCGCCACAACTCAATGATCGACGCGCCGGGGCGGCGGGGGCGGGGGCGGCAGGGTGGCGGGGGGTCAGGGGGTGGTGGGGAGGCGGAGGGTGGCGAGGACGGCGCGGTGGTCGCTGCCGGCGAGGGGGTGCACCTCGACGGCGCGGACGGCGATGCGGCGGTCAGCCAGCACGTGGTCGATGGTGACCGGCGGAATGCGGTCGCCGTCGTACGGACCCCAGGTGCCGGCGAGCCCCGCGCCGGCCGCGTCCGCCGCGTCGACGTAACCGGTGGCGATCAGGTCGCGCAGCGGCGCGTGGTCGAGGGTGGCGTTGAAGTCGCCGGCCAGCACGCTGAGCTGCCCGTGCGGGGTGGCGGGCGGCTGCGCCCGCAGGTCGGTCCACCAGTCCGGGACGACCGCGACGGCGTACGGGGAGGCCGGATGCGCCGATTCGACCCGCAGGGGTGGCCCGCCCGGCACGGCGAGGGTCCCGTACGCCTGCAGGAAGGCGAAGCCCTGATTGCGCCGGACCCCGACCGCGCTGAGCGGGAAGCGCGCGTAGAGCGCCGAGCCGGTCGCGCCGGGCTCCGGATGCGACTCGCGGTAGGGCAGCAGCGTGGCCAGCCCCAGCCGGTCCAGCTCGGCGGCGATGCCGGGAGTGAACTCCTGCAGGGCCAGCACGTCGACCCGCCGGGTGCGGACCAGGTCGACCAGTGCGGCCGGGTCGGCGCCGCCCAGCAGCAGGTTGGCGGTGAGCAGGCGCAGGGTGGGGCCGCCGGCGGAGGGCTGGCCGGCCCGGACCGCGCGGGGCGCCACCGCGCCGAGCAGGGCCAGTGCGGTGACCGCCGCGACGACTGCCGGCGCTCGGCGGCGCAGGGCGAGCGCCAGCGCCAGCGGTGCCAGGGAGCCCGCGGCGACGTACGGCGTGAAGGCGACCGCCTGCACCAGCGGCCCCCGTTCCAGCCCGGCCAGCCGGAGCACGGCCCAGGCCGCCACCGGCAGCACGGCGAGCCAGCAGGCCACCGTCGCGACCCGGCCCGCCGTCCGTCCCTTCTGCGGCACCCCCGTCACGGCCGCCACCGTACCGGTCGGAAGCCCGGCGCGATGCCCCACGAGGCAATTTCGTGAATGGCCGGCAATTCATCTTTCACGCTCAAGAAAAGTGTGTGGCGATTCCGAAAAGCAAATCACCACGGTTGACCGGCGGCATTTTCCGATGCTACGTTCCAGGTGGTTGAGACGTCGCAACTCTGCGTAGTATCCCCAGCTCAAGCCGGGTGTGAAATGTATTGCCGGTCGCGATTCCCGATGTTCTGCGGTAATCCTTACCCGGCTTTCTGCGGTTAGCCAGCCGGCCCGCCGAACGCGGGTCGCCGTATCACCACGGTCACAAAAGGGAGACCTCATGGCCACATTCTTCAGACGCAAGGCGGCGGTGGTGGCGCTCGGCGTCCTGACCCTCACCCTGGCCGGCGGGGGTATCGCCGCGGCCGCCCAGCCGGCGAGGCAGGCGCCGGCCACGTCCGCCCAGCCCGGGGTGCGCCAGCCCGGATCCACCAGCCAACCGGCGGTGACCACCGCCGACGCGCGCCGGGCGAGGGCGGCGCTGAACGCCACGCTGGCCCCGCCGCCGGCCGGCACCGTGGCGTGGGCCGTGGTCAGCGCCAACGGCGCCCTGCTCCAACACTCTCCGAACGTGGTCTCGGCCCAGCGGTTCACCTGCTGCGGCCCGGGGCAGTACCAGGTCGTGCTCGACTACGACGTCCACCTGAAGGCGTACCTGGCGAGCATCGGCACCAACGACCCGGCGAATGTCCCGCCGAGCGGCGAGGTGTCGGTCGCGCCGCGGTACCTGACCCCGAACGGGGTCTTCGTGCAGACCCGCAGCTCGTCCGGCGCCGCCGCGGACAAGCCGTTCCACCTGGTCATCCACAACTGATCGCCCCCGCCGTGCTGGCCCCCGCCGAGGCGGGGGCCAGTGCCGTCCGGGTCGGCCTGTGCCCCGGTGTGCCGAGCGTGCCGTTGCGCCCCGCCCGGGGGACTCGTCCCGCTCCCGCCCGGGATGGGCCGCGAAGGGGCTGATAATCCGACGTTTGTCCGACCACCGGCACGGGAAGCAAGCACCGTGACGGACATCTCGGACACCCTGACCAGCGTGCCCAGCCCGGTCGAGGCCGACGCGAGCGGCGTCGAGCTGGAACAGACCCTCTTCGAGGTCAAACGCGTGATCGTCGGGCAGGATCGGCTCGTCGAACGCCTGCTCATCGCCCTGGTCGCCGACGGGCACTGCCTCCTGGAGGGCGTGCCGGGGGTGGCGAAGACCCTCGCCGCGCAGACCCTCGCCACCGTCGTCGGCGGCACGTTCTCCCGGATCCAGTTCACCCCCGACCTGGTCCCCTCGGACATCGTCGGCACCCGGATCTACCGCGCCTCCAGCGAGAGCTTCGACGTCGAGCTCGGGCCGATCATGGCGAACCTGGTGCTCGCCGACGAGATCAACCGGGCCCCGGCGAAGGTGCAGTCGGCGCTGCTGGAGGCGATGGCCGAGCGGCAGGTCTCCATCGGCGGCCGGAGCTGGCCGGTGCCCGAACCGTTCCTGGTGCTCGCCACCCAGAACCCGATCGAGTCGGAGGGCGTCTACCAACTGCCCGAGGCGCAGCGCGACCGGTTCCTCATGAAGATCGTGGTCGACTACCCGAGCGACGCCGACGAACTGGCCATCCTCTACCGGATGAGCGCCGACCGGCCGACGCCCCGGCAGGTGCTCGATCCGGTGCGGCTGCGGGAACTGCAACGCCGTGCCGGTCAGATCTTCGTCCACCACGCCCTCGCCGAGTACGTGGTCCGGCTCATCCTCGCCACCCGCGATCCCGGCCGCTTCGGGCTGCCGGAGATGGCGCCGCTGCTCGCGTACGGGGCGAGCCCCCGGGCCACCCTCGGCCTGGTCGCCGCCGCGCGCGCCCAGGCGCTGCTCCGGGGCCGGGACTACGTGCTGCCGGAGGACGTCCGGGACCTGGCCGTCGACGTGCTCGCCCACCGGCTGGTGCTCTCCTTCGACGCGGTCGCCGACGGTGTCTCCGCCGAGGCGGTGGTCCACCGGCTGATCGAGGCGGTGCCGCCACCGCGGGTCGCCCACGGCCATCCGGAGGCGGCAGCCGACCTGGCGGCGGCATGAGGCGCCGGGCGGCCCCCGCCCTGCCCGAGCCGACCCTGGCGGACCTCACCCCCGACCAGCGGCTACGCCGGCTGGAGCTGACCGTCACCCGGCGGCTGGACGGGCTGCTGCACGGAGAGCACCGGGGGCTGCTGCCGGGCCCGGGCAGCGAAGCGGCCGGCAGCCGGGAGTACCGCCCCGGCGAGGACGAGGTGCGCCGGATGGACTGGGCGGTCACCGCGCGGACCACCGTCCCGCACGTCCGGGAGGTCGACGCCGATCGGGAGCTGACCACCTGGCTGCTGGTCGACGCCAGCGCCAGCATGGAGTACGGCACGGCCACGCTGGACAAACGCGAGCTGGCGGTGGCCGCGGTGGCCGCGGTCGGGTTCCTCACCGCGGCACCATCTCGTCCGAGGTGCCGGCCACCTTGACGTTGACCTGGCAGCCGGTCTGCTTCTCGAAGTCGGTGACCCAGTCCACCTTGGGATCGGTGG
>NZ_JBSGJR010000543.1:0-4736 GCF_053605645.1 Micromonospora sp. NPDC003776 | reverse complement strand
GTTAGGCTCGCGCCATGGCAGATCCGTTCCGGGTACGCGTCACCGTCCGCGGCTACGAACTCGACACCCAGGGCCACCTGAACCAGGCGGTGTACGGCCACGGACGGGCCCGACCCGGACCGCGGGTACTCCAGGAAGGCGTCCTCATCGGACTCGTACCGATACACCATGTGAGCCACAGTAGGGGCCGATTATCCCTTTCGGGGGTAATATCGGGAAATTCCGGCGACGTGGCGTCCCGCTCACCCCGCCGCACCGTCGCCGACGCCCGGCCCCAGCGGTGCGACAATGCCCGACGTGACCGGCGACCACTACTTCACCGCTGAGCCCACGACCGCCGCCCGGCCGCGCGAGGTCGAGTTCTCCGTCGCCGGGCGCGACTACACCCTCGCCTCGGCCGCCGGGGTCTTCTCGGCCGACCGGCTCGACCCCGGTACGGCCGTGCTGCTGCGCAAGGCCGACCTGCCGGCCGGCGACGTCACCGGTCCGCTGCTCGACATCGGTTGCGGTTTCGGCCCGATCACCTGCGTCCTGGCCACCGTCGCGCCGGCCGCCACCGTCTGGGCGGTGGACGTCAACCAGCGCGCCCGGGATCTCACCCGGGCCAACGCCGCCCGAGTCGGCGCCGCCGAGCGGGTCCGGGTGGTCGCGCCGGACGACGTACCGGCCGACCTGACCTTCGCGCAGATCTGGTCGAACCCGCCGATCCACGTCGGCAAGGCGGAGCTGCACGCGGTGCTGCTGCGCTGGCTGCCCCGGCTCGCCCCGGACGGGGTGGCCTGGCTGGTGATCGCCCGGCACCTCGGCGGCGACTCGCTGCACCGCTGGCTCGTCGAGCAGGGCTGGCAGGTGGACCGACAGGCCAGCCAGCGGGGCTTCCGGGTGCTGCGGGTCACCCGGTAATCGAGTGTCGCCCGGCGGGGCGTCTCGGGCAGGATGCCCGCGTGGGATACGTGGACGTGGCCGGCGTGGGACATCTTCTCCCGGACGGCCGGGAACTCTTCGCCGAGGTGTCGTTCCGGGTCGGTGAGGGCGCCAAGGTGGCCCTGGTCGGGCCCAACGGCGCCGGCAAGACCACGCTGCTCCGGATGGTCGCGGGTGACCTGCCGGTCAAGACGGGCGCGATCGCCCGCTCCGGCGGCCTCGGCGTGATGCGGCAGTTCATCGGCATGATCGGGGACGACTCGACCCTGGCCGACCTGGCGCTGTCGCTCGCCCCGCCGGCGCTGCGCGACGCCGGCCGGCGGCTCGCCGAGACCGAGGCGGCCATGCGGGCGGCCGAGG
Organism: Micromonospora sp. NPDC003776; assembly: GCF_053605645.1. Taxonomy (NCBI): domain Bacteria; kingdom Bacillati; phylum Actinomycetota; class Actinomycetes; order Micromonosporales; family Micromonosporaceae; genus Micromonospora; species Micromonospora sp. NPDC003776. The sequence goes on along the minus strand of NZ_JBSGJR010000543.1, from coordinate 3,452 downwards.
TCCGCGGCAAGTACAGCACCGCCGCCGGCAAGGCCCAGCTCGCGTACGCCGATGCCCTCGCCGCCTGGGGTGAGTCCGGCGGGTACGACGCCGAGGTGCTCTTCGACACGGTCGCCACCATCGTCCTCGACCTGCCCTGGGACGCCGCCCGGGAGCGTCCCGTCCGGACCCTCTCCGGTGGCCAGCAGAAGCGCTTCGCGCTGGAACTGCTGCTGCGCGGCCCGGACGAGGTGCTGCTCCTCGACGAGCCGGACAACTTCCTCGACGTGCCCGGCAAGCGCTGGCTGGAGGCCCGGCTGCGGGAGTCCGGCAAGTCCGTGCTCTACGTCTCGCACGACCGGGAGCTGCTGGCGCAGACCGCCGACCGGGTGGTCGCCGTGGAGGGCCGCAGCGCGTGGGTGCACCCGGCCGGCTTCGCCAGCTGGCACGAGGCCCGGGTGGCCCGGCACGCCCGCCTCGACGAGCTGCGCAAACGCTGGGACGAGGAGCACCAGAAGCTGCGCGAGCTGATGCTGATGTACAAGCAGAAGGCCGCGTACAACGACGGGATGGCCTCGCGGTACCAGGCGGCGCAGACCCGGCTGCGCAAGTTCGAGGCGGCCGGGCCGCCGCCCGTACCCCCGAAGGACCAGGACATCCGGATGCGGCTGACCGGCGGGCGGACCGGCAAGCGCGCAGTGATCGCCGAGCAGCTCGAACTCGACGGCCTGACCTACCCGTTCGACCTGGAACTCTGGTACGGCGACCGGGTCGCCGTGCTGGGCGCGAACGGGACGGGGAAGTCGCACTTCCTCCGTTTGCTCGCCCGGGGCGGGACCGACCCGGACCCGGTCAACATGCCGGTGGACGCGGCGGCGCTCGCGCCGGTCGCGCACGACGGGGCGGTCCGCCTCGGCGCGCGGGTCCGGCCCGGGCACTTCTCGCAGACCCACGACCGGCCGGAGCTGATGGAGAAGACGCTGGTCGACATCCTCTGGCGGGGCGACGAGCACCGCGCCGGGATGGACCGGCACGCGGCGATGGCGGCACTGTCCCGCTACGAGCTGGCCGGGCAGGGCGACCAGCGGTTCGGCACCCTCTCCGGCGGGCAGCAGGCCCGCTTCCTGGTGCTGCTGCTGGAACTCTCCGGGGCGACGCTGCTGCTGCTCGACGAGCCCACCGACAACCTCGACCTGGCCTCCGCCGAGGCGCTCGAGGCGGGACTGAACGCCTTCGACGGGACGGTGATCGCGGTGACCCACGACCGCTGGTTCACCCGTTCCTTCGACCGGTTCGTGCTCTTCCGCGGGGACGGTGAGGTGGTGGAGACCCCGGAGCCGGTCTGGGACGTCCGGTGATCGGCGACGCGCTGGTCGACCGGCTCTGCGCCGTCGACGGGGTGGTCGCGGTGGCGCTGGGCGGCAGCCGGGCAAGGGGCGAGCACCGACCCGACTCCGACTGGGACCTGGGCCTCTACTACCGGGGCGAACTCGACGTGGCCGGGCTGCGCGCGGTGGCCGACTCGGTCGCCGACGACCCGGTGGAGCTCACCGCGCCGGGCGGCTGGGGGCCGTGGGTCGACGGGGGTGGCTGGCTGCGGGTGGGCGGGGTTGCGGTGGACTGGATCTACCGTGACCTCGACCGGGTGCGCGCCGCCTGGTCCGACTGCCGGGCCGGCCGCTACACCGTGGGCGTACAGGCCGGGCACCCGCTCGGCTTCTACTCCCACGCGTACGCCGGTGAGGTGGCCCTCGGTCGGGTGCTCGGCGATCCGACGGGGGAGCTGAGCGAACTGAGGGCGGAGACGCTCGGCTATCCGCCTGCTCTCGGTGCCGCCCTGGTAGCCGGCGGCTGGGAGGCGGGGTTCCTGCTGGACGGGGCGGCGAAGGGCGCGGCCGCCGGAGACGCCGGCTACGTGGCCGGCTGCCTGTTCCGGGCGGTCGGCGTGCTGGTCCACGCCCTGCACGGCCGGGCCGGGCGGTGGCTGGTAAACGAGAAGGGCATGATCACCGCCGCCGGGCGGCTGCCGGGCGCACCGACCGGTTTCGCGTCCCGGGCGCACCATCTGCTCGGCGCCGTCGGGCGTACCCCGGAGGAACTGACCGCGACGCTGGCCACCGCGCGGGGGCTGGTCGCGGAGGTCCTCGGCTGAGCGGGGCCGGCCGCCGGCGGCGGGCCTCTCCGCCCCCCGGGCCCGTGCCGCCGGAGGGGGCCGAGCCTGCGGGCTCGACCGGTGGCCCGGTGGTGGGCGGCATAGGGTGGATCTCGTGACTGAGATGACCTACCGCCGGCTGGGCGACTCCGGACTCGTGGTGTCCGTGGTCGGCATCGGCTGCAACAACTTTGGCCGCAAGCTCGACATCGACGGCACCCGGGCGGTGGTCGACGCCGCGCTGGACGCCGGGATCAACTTCTTCGACACCGCCGACATCTACGGCGAGCCGCAGGGCGGCTCCGAGGAACTGCTCGGCCAGGCGCTCAAGGGCCGCCGGGACGACGTGGTGGTGGCCACCAAGTTCGGCATGGACATGCACGGCCTCAACGGGCCCGACCACGGCGCCCGGGGCGCCCGCCGGTACATCGCCCGCGCGGTCGAGGCGTCGCTGCGCCGGCTCGGCACCGACCACATCGACCTGTACCAGATGCACGAGCCCGACCCGGAGACGCCGATCGACGAGACCCTCGCCGCCCTGGACGACCTGGTCCGCGCCGGCAAGGTCCGGTACCTGGGCAACTCGAACTTCGCCGGCTGGCAGATCGCCGACGCCGACTGGACCGCGTCCTCCCAGGGGCGTACCCGGTTCATCTCCGCGCAGAACCACTACTCGCTGCTGGAACGGAGCGTCGAGGCGGAGGTCATCCCGGCGTGCGAGCGGTTCGGGCTGGGCATGCTGCCGTTCTTCCCGCTGGCCAACGGCCTGCTCACCGGCAAGTACCACCGGAACGCGGCGCCCCCGGCCGGTAGCCGGCTTTCCGGCGGCGGCCGCTACGCCGAGCGGCTGGCGGCGGCGGACTGGGACACCATCGAGGCGATCGAGGCGTACGCGGCCGAGCGCGGGCTCACCATGCTCCAGGTGGCCATCGGCGGGCTGGCCGCCCGCCCGGCGGTGACCTCGGTGATCGCCGGCGCCACCACCCCCGAGCAGGTACGCGCCAACGCCGAGGCAGGTACGTGGCAGCCCACCGACGAGGACCTGGACGCCCTCGACGCCATCCTCTGACCGCCTTCGCCCGCTGTCCCCGGCGCCGTGTTCATCGGCCCCGGGGGCAGCGTGCTAACCGGCCCCACGCCGGTCGGCAGCCCGACGCCGTCCCGTTGGCGCCGACCGATGGCGCGATGCCGTGCGTGCGTGCGTGGCGCAGCGGTGTGGCGGCCCGGCGCGCGACCAGCCGCGCCATGGCGGGCGAAGGCGGTCGGGGGGGCGGCCGAATTGGTTACGCGGGGGGTGTTGCTGCCCGGGGGGGGCCCCCCC
>NZ_JBSGJR010000542.1:0-4742 GCF_053605645.1 Micromonospora sp. NPDC003776 | reverse complement strand
ACAACGAGACCCAGGGCACCCTGGGCATGCGCGCCCAGCAGGACTTCCATTCCCGTACGGTCCGCGACATGCTGCGCGACCTGGCCCAGTTCCAGCCGGGCGGTCGCCGGGCTCTGCGTCTCCGGCTACTGGGGCAGCCTGTTCGTCGGGCGGGTGGTGCAGGGGCTGGTCGCGGAACGGCGGGGCACCGCCCGGGTGCTGCGCGGCAGCCTGCTGGGCCTGGTCGCGGGCGCCGCGCTGGTCGCCCTGCCCGCCCCGGCCTGGGTGACGGTGGTCGGCCTGCTGGTGGTCGGCTTCGCCGCGGCACCGGTCTTCCCGCTGCTCACCCTCAGCACGGCGGAACGGGTCGGCGCGGCGCACGCGGACCGCGCCATCGGCCTCCAGATCGGCGCCGCCGGAGTGGGGGCCGCGCTGGTGCCGGCCGCCGTCGGGGTGCTGCTCGCGCGGACCACGGTGCTGGTGCTCGGGGCGACCCTGCTGGTGCTCACGGTGGCGCTGGTGGCGCTGCACGCCGCCGGATCACGCCAGCCGCGCCCGGCGGCCTGAGCCCGCCGGGCTGGCGTTCACATGTTGTCCGGGCCGGTCCGTCCGGTCGTCGACGGTCGGTACGCCCGGTCGGCGTCGGTCATCTCCTGGCGCTCGGCCTCCGGGCCGGCGCCCCGGTCCACCGCCTCGGGCCCGTGGCCGAACGTGGACTCCTCACCGGCGTCGTTGCCGGTGACGTCGTCGGCCTGCCCGTCGAGGGTCGACCGGGCGATCGCCCGGTCCAGCTCGTGCAGGGGAGTGCGGTCCTCGTCGCGCCACACGTGGCGGTCGTTGTCGGTCATTCCCCAGCGGTACCCGGGCCGGATGATCGCAAACGGCCGCCGACACGGCGATGGCCGCCGGGCGCGCCGGCGGCCATCGCGAATCCTGTGCGGGGGAGGGGTCAGGGGGTCGGCCGGTCGACCGAGCCCCGCCAGGCGCCGGTCTCCTGACCGCGTCGCTCGATGAACTGCTTGAACCGCTCCAGGTCGCCCTTGGCCCGCCGGTCCACCACGCCGAGCTTGTCGCCGGCCTGCTCGACCACGCCGTGCGGCTCGAACTCCATCTGCAGGGTGACCCGGGTGTGCCCCTCGTCGAGGCGGTGGAAGGTCACCACGCCGGCCTGCTGGGTGCCCTCGGTGGAGCGCCAGGCCACCCGCTCGTCCGGCAGCTGCTCGGTGATCTCGGCGTCGAACTCGCGCTTCACGCCGGCGATCTCCACCGTCCAGTGGGTCATCGTGTCGGAGAGCTGCCGGACCTCCTGGACGCCCTCCATGAAGTGCGGGAACTCCTCGAACTGGGTCCACTGGTCGTAGGCGGTCCGGATCGGGACGGACACGTCCACGTGCTCCATGACGCCGCTCATGTCGGGGATCCTCCTGTTCCGCCGGTGTCGTGTCGCGGATCGTGGGCCGGTCCGCTCACCAGCGCGTCGTCTCGTTCTTGTGCCCGAGTGCGGCCCACACCTCGGAAACCGTCTGGTAACGCGTGCCGTCGGGGAGGCCCTCCAGGGCGGCCACGATGTCGGCCGGCGCCTGGTTCTCCCGCGCGTTGGCCAGCAGCGCCTCGCGGTCCCCGGGCAGGGCGGTCATGGTGATGAACCGGCCGAGGCGGCTGCGCCCCTCGACGTCGTCCATGCTCATCCCCTGCGGGTTGCCGCCGCGACTCGCGCCTGCCGTCATCGTCTTGGGCTCCGGCTGGTCCTCGCCGGCCGGCTCCGGCTGGCGGTACTCCTCGACGCGCGAGCCGCCGGCGCCCGGGCCCTGCACGAGGCCGCTGACGTCCTGGCTCATGTTGTCGTCGACCCTCGGCGAGTGCTTGCTGTTGCCACGTTCCATGCCGACAGACATGCCCGGGAGGGCCGCCGGTAAACCGGGGCCGTGCCGGGCCGGGCGGTGGACCAGGAACCGGGGCGTACCGGTCAGGAGTCGGCCGGGGTGCGCGGCGGCAGGACCGGCTCCCCCGGATCGTCGTGGCCGGCCTGCATCACCCGGCCCCGCTGGAGTTCCGCGTTGACCTGCACGCCGAGCATCAGGGCGCAGTTGGACAGGTAGAGCCAGACCAGGAAGGCGATCACCGCGCCGAGGCTGCCGTAGGTGACGTCGTACGAGCCGAAGTTGGCGACGTAGAGGCCGAAGCCGAAGGAGGCGAGCACCCAGGCCACCAGGGCCAGCGCGCCCCCCGGGGTGAGCCAGCGGAACCGCGGCTGCCGGACGTTCGGGGCGATCCAGAACAGCAGCGACAGCAGCGTCATCGCCACCAGGGCCAGCAGCGGCCACTTCGCCACCGTCCACACCTGGCGGGCCAGCCCGCCGGCGTGCAGCCGGTCGCCCACCGCGTCGGTGACCGGGCCGCTGACGATCAGGCCGGTCGCCACCACCGCGAGCAGCAGCAGCGACAGCGCGGCCAGCCCGATCTGCACCGGCCGCAGCCGGTAGAAGGGCCGGCCCTCCTCGACGCCGTAGATCGCGTTGGAGGCCCGGGTGAACGCGCCGATGAATCCGGACGCCGACCAGAGCGCGCCGAGCAGACCGAAACTGAGCAGCACCCGCACCGGTCCGCGCTGGGTCACCACGCCGCGGACCACGCTGACGAAGGCGTCGTTGCCGACCACCGAGCCGGCCCCGATCTCGCGGGCCAGGCCGATCACCGTGTCCACCGTCCGCTCACCGTCGGAGACCAACCCGACCAGGGCGACCACCACGATGGTGGCGGGGAAGAGCGCGAGCACCCCGTAGTAGGTGAGCGCGGCGGCCCAGTCCGCGCAGTTGTCCCGCACGAAGTTCCGCGCGCTGCGGACCAGCACCCCGCGCCAGGTCGCCCAGCTGAGCTGGCGCATCCGCCGGGGAAGGCGGCCCCGCTGCCGACCGGTGACCACCGGCTCCGTCGTCGCCGCCATGATCCGCTCCCTCCGCCGCCCGGGGCGCACCTCCCGCGCGTGGCCCGGCGGTACCCCGTGGGGAAAATCGACAAACCGGGTGCCGGTTTGCCGTCCGGGCGTGGGGGAACCGTCAGGGGAACCCCAGCGAGACGGAGGAGGACGAGATGCCCGGGCGCGAGGTACTGCCCAGCACGCTGCGGCGCTCCCCGGCGAAGGCGCAGCGGACCTGGGAGAAGACGCACGACTCGGCGGTCGAGACGTACGGCGAGGGCCAGCGGGCGCACCGCACCGCGTTCGCCGCGGTCAAGCACGAGTTCGAGAAGGTCGGCGACCACTGGGAGCCGAAGGGCCGCAAGGGCCCGAGCGACCGGCAGGCCGCCGGCGGTGGCCCGGAACGGCGCGCCCCCACGGCCGCCGGCGTGGACGCCAACGCGCCGAAGGAACACCTGATGGAGGTCGCCAAGAAGCTGGACGTCCCGGGCCGGTCCCGGATGACCAAGCCGGAACTGGTCAAGGCGATCCAGAAGGCGAACGACAAGGCCACCCGCGAGGCGCGCGGCGGCCGCTGACGGCCGGCGACAGCACAGGAGCCCGGGACCGCGCAGGTCCCGGGCTCCCGTCGTAGGTGTCACCAGTGGCCGCCGCCGGGCGCCTCGATGTGCACCGTCTTCACCGTGCTGAACTCGTCCAGCAGTTCGGGGCCGTACCCGAAGCCCTGGCCGCTGCCGCGGCGCGGCTGCGCGGCGCCGCCCGGCGCGCCCCCGAACACCGCGTTGACCTTCACGGTGCCCACCGGCAGCTCCCGCCAGGCCCGCTGGGCGTGGCTCATCGACCCGGTCAGCACGGTCGCCGCCAGCCCGTACGGCGAGTCGGCGGCGCAGCGCAGCCCCTCGCTGAACGAGTCGACCACGACCACCGGAGCCACCGGCCCGAACGTCTCCTCGCGGACCAGGGCCATGTCGTGCCGGCAGTCGGTGACCACGGTGGCCGGGTAGAAGGCCCCCGGCCCGTCCGGTACCACCCCGCCGGTGCGCAGCTGCGCCCCCTCGGCCACCGCCGCGGTCACCTGCCCGTGCACGTGGTCCCGGTGCCGCCGGTCGACCAGCGGTCCGAGCTGGGTCTTCGGGTCCCGGCCGGGTCCGGTGGCGAGCGCCTCGGCGCGGTCGACCAGCGCGTCCACGAAGTCCTCGGCGATGTCCCGGTGCACGTAGATCCGCTCCACCGCGACGCAGATCTGCCCGGCGTTGGCGAAGCAGCCGACCGCCGCCTGCTCCGCCGCCCAAACCGGGTCGACGTTCGCGTCGACGACGAGCGGGTCGCTGCCGCCGTTCTCCAGCAGGACCTTCGCGCCGGTGCGGGCGCCGGCGGCGGCGATCGCCCGGCCGGTGGCGGTCGAACCCACGTGGGCGACCACGTCCACGTCCTGGCCGGCCAGCGCCGCGCCCACCTCCGCCCCGCCGGTGAGCAGGGAGAGCACCCCGGCCGGCAGCGCCGAGTCCAGCGCCCTCGCGAGCAGCCAGCCGGTGGCCGGGGTACGCTCGCTCGGCTTGTAGAGGACCACGTTGCCGGTGACCAGGGCGGCGCCGAGCAGCCCGCAGGAGACCGCCACCGGGTCGTTCCAGGGGGTGATCGCGGCGACCACACCGCGCGGCTCGGGGGCCATGAAGTCCATCGAGGACCGGCCGCCGTGCAGGGTCCGGCCGCCGCGCAGCGGCCCCAACTCCGCGTACTGCCGCAGGGTGCCGATGCCGGCGTCGACGCCACCGCGGGCGTCGTCCAGCGGCTTGGCCATCTCCGCCGAGGTGGACAGCGCCAGCTCCTCCGCCGCCTCGGCCAC
>NZ_JBSGJR010000541.1:0-4744 GCF_053605645.1 Micromonospora sp. NPDC003776 | reverse complement strand
GCCTCCGCGGTCACCGGCGCCGGATCCTGGGCCCGGACCGGCGCGGCCGCGCTGACCTGGTGGAACGCCCTGGCCTGGCTGGTCGCCGTCGGCATCGGCGCGGGGTTGCGGATGGCGGACGCCCGCCGCCGGGCCGCCGCCGAGCGGGTACGCCGGGACGAGCGCCTCGAACTGGCCCGGGAGCTGCACGACGTGGTCGCCCACCACATCACCGGCATCGTCGTGCAGGCCCAGGCCGCGCAACTGGTCGGCGGGCGTCGGCCGGAGCGGGCCCGGGAGTCCCTGGCCGGCATCGAGACGGCCGGCTCCGACGCGCTCGCGGCGATGCGTCGCCTCGTCGGCATCCTCCGCGACAGCGCCGACGCGGCCCCGGCGTCGGCCGGCGCGGAGCGGCTCGCCGACCTGGTCACGCGCTTCGCGCGGCACGGCGTCGCGGTACGGCTGCGCGTGCCGGACCACGACCCCGGCTGGCCGCCCGAGGTGACGACCACCGTCTACCGGGTGGTCCGCGAGGCGCTGACCAACGTGGCCCGGCACGCGCCGGGTGCCGAGACGGTGGCGGTCACGGTCACCGTGGAGGCCGGGACGGCGGTCGTCGAGGTGGTCGACGACGCCCCGCCCACCCCGGCCCGGCATCCCCGCCGGCGCGGATACGGGCTGGTCGGGATGCGGGAACGGGTCGAGGCCCTGGGCGGGACGCTGGCCGCCGGTCCCCGCCCCAGCGGCGGCTGGTCGGTCACGGCCGTGCTGCCCGGCCCCACCGGGGAGCGCCGGTGACCATCCGGGTGCTGCTCGCCGACGACCAGGCGATGGTCCGTGGCGGCCTGCGCATGATCCTGGAGGACCAGCCCGACATCGAGGTGGTGGCCGAGGCGGTGGACGGGGTCGACGCGGTGGAGCAGGCCCGGCGGCTGCGGCCGGACGTCTGTCTGGTGGACATCCGGATGCCCCGGCTCGACGGGCTCCAGGTCACCCGCGCGCTGGCCGGCCCGGGGGTGGCCGATCCGCTGCGAGTGGTCGTGGTGACCACCTTCGACCTCGACGAGTACGTCTACGGCGCGCTGCGCGGCGGGGCGGTCGGGTTCGTCCTCAAGGACGCCGGTCCGGCGCTGCTCGTCGAGGCGGTGCGGGCCGCCGACAACGGCGAGGCGCTGGTCTCTCCCTCGCTCACCCTGCGGCTGCTGCGCCACCTCCAACCGCCCGCGCCGCCGGCCGACGGCCGGTTCCGCCCGGCGCTGTCGCCGCGGGAGATCGAGGTGGTGGGGGCGATCGCCCGGGGGCGGACCAACCAGGAGATCGCGGCGGAGCTGTTCATCTCGCTGAGCACCGTGAAGAGCCACGTCGCCGGGATCCAGCGCAAGCTGGGCGCCCGCAACCGGGTGGAGATCGCCGCGTGGGCCTGGGAGAGCCGCACCGTGGACGGCGTCTGAGGGTTCTCCCGGAGGCCCTCGGGGTCGCCACCCGGGACCTTCCCCGATCCCGGCTCGCGGCGGCCGGAAGTGTCGGTCCCGGGGGATAGGTTCTGGGCATGGAGCAGCGCAGCGACCGGTTCCACGTGGAGCTCGACGTGACCGACCACGTGGTGGACGTCCGGGCGGTCGGCGAGATCGACATCGCCACCGTCGGGTCGTTGCGGGCGGCGCTCTGGGCCGCCCCGGCGCGTCCGGTGCTGCGGGTGGACCTGTCCGGCGTCCGGGTGCTCTCCGCGGCCGGGGTGCGCGCCCTGGCCGCCGCGCACCTGCGGGTGCGGGCGCGGGGCGGCGAGCTGGTGCTGGTCGACCCCGACCCGGTGGTGGAGCGGGTGCTGCGGGTCACCGGCCTGCACCGGGTGGTGCGGGTGGTGGCCGGTGCGGCCCCGGCCGGCTGGGCGCCGACGGGCGTCCGCGAGCTGGTTCCGGCCTGACCGGCCTGGGACGGGTCGGGGCCGCCGGCGTGTCCGCCGACGACCCCGCTGCGGTGGCGGCGCGGCTCAGCGGACGCCGAGCAGATCCACCACGAAGACCAGCGTCTCGTTCGGCTTGATGACGCCGCCGGCGCCCCGGGCGCCGTAGCCCAGGTGCGGCGGGATGGTCAGCCGGCGCCGGCCGCCCACCTTCATGCCGACCACGCCCTGGTCCCAGCCGGCGATGACCTGGCCGCCTCCCAGCGGGAACTCGAACGTCTCACCCCGGTTCCACGAGGCGTCGAACTCGCGGCCGGTCGAGTGGGCCACGCCGACGTAGTGCACGCTGGCCAGCTGGCCGGGGCGGGCCTCCGGGCCCTCGCCGACCGTGATGTCCTCGATGACGAGATCGGCGGGCGGGGCGCCCTCGATCGGGCCAACCTCGGGCTTCTCCATGAACGGGTCTCCTCGGTGCTGACGGTGCGGTCACCGTCGATCCTGCCGGATCGTGACGGGCCGATACGCAATGGTCCCCGCCGCGGCGTGGCGGCGGGGACCGGGTACGGCACAAAAAGTGGCGGGCGCCGCCTCTCGGTGACGCCCGCCCGGTGGGTACTGCCGTCGGTGATCTCACTTCAGCCAGGGCAGCCGCTGGACGATGGGGAGCTTCGCCCACACCTTGCCGAGGCCGAGGGTGTCGCCCGCGCCGACCAGGGCCAGGACCGCCAGCACACCGGCGTAGATGAGGTGGTCGTCCATGAACGGGTTGTTCTCGGGGGGCAGCACGACCGTCCACATCATGACCAGCAGGATCCCGCCGGCGACCGCTGCGATCCGGGTGCCGATGCCGAGCATCAGGGCCACGCCGAGGGCGAGCAGGCCGAGCATGAACAGCCAGTCCGCCCACGCGGCGCCGGCGATGCCGTTGTAGAACCCCTTGAACGGGCCGGCCGCGCCGAAGGCGAGGAAGCCCTTGGTGGGGCTGCCGCCGTTGATCCAGGCGGCCTTCGCCGCGGTCTCGTGCCCCAGGCCGAACATCTTGTCCAGGAAGGCCCAGAGGAAGGTCCAGCCCAGCGCGATCCGGAGTCCGGCGAAGACGTAACGGGTGGCCTTCTGCCGGGTGGTCTCGACGTCCCGGGTGGTCTCGGCCGCCGGAATCCTGGTGTTGGCGGTGATCCGCTCGATTGTCGCGGTCATGGTCTCCACGTCCCTTCTTGTGCCTCGCACCGCGTTTCCGGTGGCACATTCATTCCACCTCTGCGGCGCCGTCGCGGGCAGGGCCGACCGGGCCGCCCCGGACCGGGACCTTGGACCCCTTCCGGCCCGGTCCGGAGGACCTTCCCCGGCCGGCCGGCCGACTCTGACCGTCCGGCGGCACGCGGGCCTACCGTCGCGAGTGGAAGACCCGGTCGAGGAGGTCGTGATGAGGACGTGGCAGGTGGGCGACGTGATGACCAGGGACGTCGCGACGGTGCGGGAGGAGACCCCGTACCGGCAGATCGTTGACGTGCTGATCCGGCGGGGCATCAGCGCCGTGCCGGTGGTGGACTCCTTCGACCGGGTGCTGGGGGTGGTCTCCGAGGCGGACCTGCTGCACAAGGTGGAGCGGGCCGGCCACCCCGACGAGCGGCGGGTCTTCGAGGGGCGGCGCCGGCGTACCGCGCGGGAGAAGGCGGGCGCGCTGGTGGCCCGGGACCTGATGACCGAACCGGCGGTCACCACCACCCCGCGGGCGTCGCTGCCGGCGGCGGCCCGGCTGATGGACCGCGAGGTGGTCAAGCGGCTGCCGGTGCTGGACGACCTGGGCCGGCTGGTCGGCATCGTGACCCGCAGCGACCTGCTCCGGGTGCACCTGCGCACCGACGCGGAGATCCGCGAGGACGTGGTGCAGCAGGTGCTGCGCAAGGTGCTCGCCGTCCGGGACGGTCTGGTCACCGTCCAGGTCCGCGACGGCGAGGTCACGCTGGACGGCCGGTTGGACCGGCGTACCGCCGTCGAGCTGGCCGGCCGGCTCGCCACCCAGGTCGCCGGCGTGGTGCAGGTGCACAACGCCGTCGGGTACGACGTGGACGACACCACCCTGATGGAGCTGGACCCGGTACACGCCACCCCGGTGGCCTGACCGCCGCACCCCGTGGGCCCCGCCTCCCCGGCGGGGCCCATGCGCGTGCCCGGCGCCGCCACCCGGACACGGCACGGCCGCCCGTACCGGGGCGGCCGTCGTCGGCGTCCGGTCAGGCCCGCAACGCCGGCTCGGTGGAGGTCGGGGACGCCGGGGCGGGCACCGGCACGACCACCACCGGGCAGCGCGCCTTGCGGACGCACTCCTCGCTGACCGAGCCGAGCACGGTGTGCCGCAACCGGCTGTTGCCGTGACTGCCGAGCACCAGCAGGTCGGCCGTGCGGGCGGCGGCGGTCAGCACGTCCGCGGCCGGCCCCTCGACCACCTCCCCGGCCACCGGGCAGGTCGTCCCCTTGCGCAGGACCAGCCCCCGGACCTCGTCCTCGAGCAGGGTCACTGCGCGCTGCCGCTCGTCGACCGGCGGCGTCGCGTTCCGCATCGGGCCGACCTCGATCCGGTCCCACCGCCAGGCCACCACCACCTGCACCGCGCCGCCGCGCTCCGCCGCCTCGTCGACCGCCCAGTCCAGCGCGCGCCGCCCGCCGTCTGAACCGTCGACGCCCACCACGATCAGTCGATTGCTCTCCATCGCTGCACTCCTCTCCTCCTGCTTGCAGTCCATCGCGCGGGCGGCGGCGCCGGGCAGGCGCGAAGGGCCCGGTGCGGCGGGGCCCTTCGCCCCGTTTGCGAGCTCGCCGCGGCGCCGGCGCTGCTCGCCGCACCGCCCTGAGCTCGCAAAC
>NZ_JBSGJR010000540.1:0-4748 GCF_053605645.1 Micromonospora sp. NPDC003776 | reverse complement strand
GTCGGTGGTCCGCACGAGGTCGCGCGGGCCGTCCTGTCGGCCGGCCGGGAGCTGCGGGCGCGGGGACCGTCGCTGGTCACCGTCGAGGTGGCGGGGGAGGGCAACGCGTTCGTCTGGCCGGACGGCGAGCTGTTCGTGCCGCTCTCGGACACGCCCGTCGTGGACAGCACCGGCGCGGGGGACGCCTTCGTCGCGGCGCTCACCGCGGGCCTGCTCCGGGGCGAGCCGTACCCGGTGATCGCCCGCCACGCGGTGGCGGCGGCCGGCGCCACGGTGGGCCACCCGGGCGGCCGGCCCGCCCTGAGCGCCCAGGTGATCGACGCGCAGCTGGCCCGGATCCCCGGGCGCTGACCGGATGGACAACGGTCGTTGCCTCTTCTAGCGTCGGGGCGTGCGGAGGAGGACGTTGCTCGCCAGCGGGGTCGCCCTGCTGCTGGTCACCGCCGGCTGCTCCGGGAGCCACCGGGCGGGGCCGCCCGCGGCCGGCGGGCCGACCGCCTCCCGGCAGGACGCCGGCCAGGTCGAGCGGACGCTGGCCAGCCTCCGCAAGGTCGACGACCTGCCGCTGTACGAGATGACCTACGTGGGGGACTACGACCCGACGGTGGGCGTGGCCGGCACGCCCGGGGCGAGCCCGTTCGGCTGTTCGCTCTTCGCCGCGCTCGGTGACCGGAACCGGCCCCTGTTCGCCCGCAACTTCGACTGGGACCCCAACCCGGCCCTGGTGCTGCGGACCGACCCGCCGGACGGGTACGCGTCGATCTCCCTGGTGGACATCTCCTACCTCGGGGTCGGTGCCGACCCGGCCGGGGACCGGCGGCTGCTCGACGCGCCGCTGCTGCCCTTCGACGGCATGAACGAGCGGGGCCTGGCCGTCGGGCTGGCGGCCGACGACGGCGCGAGCGCCCGTCCGGTGCCGGGGCGCCCCACCGTGGGCTCCGTACGCATCCTGCGGCTGGTGCTGGACAACGCGGCCACGGTGGACGAGGCGGTCGCCGTGTTCGAGCGGTACAACCTGGACTTCGACGGCGGGCCGCCGCTGCACTACCTGCTGGCCGACGCCGGCGGCGCCTCGGCGGTGGTGGAGTTCGTCGACGGGGTGCTGCGGGTCGACCGGCGGCGCGGTCCCTGGCAGGCGCTGACCAACGTGCCGGCCGTCGGGGTGGCCGAGTCGCAGCTGCGCCGGGACCACCGGTACGGCGTCCTCGCCGAGGCGCTGGACGCCACCGGTGGCGTGCTGGACGCGCCGGCCGCGCTGCGCCTGCTCGGCGCGGTGCGGCAGGGGCATACCCGCTGGTCGGTGGTGTACGGGCTGCGTACGGGTGAGGTCCGGCTGGTGCCGGCCACCGGGGGCGGGGAACGCGGCTACCGGCTGCCGATGAGCTGACCGCCGACGGGCCCGGCCTCCGCGGGTGCGGTGGCCGGGCCCGAGAGCGGTGGCCGGTCAGTCCTTGTAGTCGGGTTGGGTCTGCACGTTGAGCCGGGTGAAGTGGCGGGTCTTGGCACCCGGGATGGAGGCCGGGTCGATCTGCACCACGTCCAGACCCTTCTGGATGTCACTGGAGTAGATGTGGCCGTTGTAGTAGTACGACGACCACGCGCCGCCCAGGACGAGCCGGCTGTCGGAGAGCGGGCCCCGCTCCCAGTAGCCGATCTCCCTCGGGTTGGCCGAGTCGGTGAAGTCCCAGACCGAGATGCCGCCCTGGTACCAGGCCTGGACCATGATGTCGCGGCCGGGCACCGGGATCAGCGAGCCGTTGTGCGCCACGCAGTTCTCGGTGTCGGCGTTGGCCCGGGGAATCTTGTAGTAGCTGCGGAACACCATGGTCCGCGCGTCGCCGGCGCCGGTGATGTCGTAGATGGCGTCCGCGCCGCGGTTCGGCCCGACGGTGGTGTTGCAGGTCGCCGCGCCGCCGCCACCCAGCTCGTCGGTGAAGATGACCTTGGTGCCGGTGTTGTTGAAGGTGGCCGAGTGCCAGAAGGCGAAGTTGGTGGTGTCCCGGACCTGGTTGATCACCCGGGGCGCCTCCCGGTTGGAGATGTCCATCAGGATGCCGTCACCCATGCACGCGCCGGCGGCCAGGTCCTTCTGCGGGTAGGCGGTGATGTCGTGGCAACCGGTGGTCGCCGAGCCACCCGGGCGGCCGGCGTATCCGCCGTCCGGGAAGAGGTTCGGGGTGGCCACCACGGCCGCGTCGGTGGGCGTCTCCAGCGGCACCTTGACGATCGAGATGGAGTCGTGCGGCGGCTGGCAGTCCGGGAAGGACGCCGATGGGCTGTACGAGGAGACGTACAGGTAGACGGAGGTGCCGTCCTTGCCCGGCACCAGGGTGTGCGTGTGCGACCCGCAGTCCGTCTCGACGGCCTTGATGTAGCGCGGGTTGGTCTTGTCGCTGATGTCGAAGACCTTGATGCCCTCCCAGGACGCCTTGACGCTCGCCGACTGCGGCACGCTGCTGCACGAGTCGTCGTTGCGAGACGAGTCGGTGGAGAGGAAGAGCAGGTCTCCGTAGACGGAGACGTCGTTCTGCGACCCGGGGCAGAGCACCTGCGACATGATCTTCGGGGCGGCCGGGTTCGCGATGTTGTAGATGGTGAAGCCGTTGTAGTTGCCGACGTAGGCGAACGGCCCCTGGAACGCCATGTCGGTGCCGTACGCGTTCTCGGTGTCGAACGGCGCCTGCTTGGGCAGGTTGGCGATCTGACGGAGGTTGGGGCTGCTGGAGATTTCGTCGACGCCGAGTCCGGCGGCGGCGGTGTCCACGGTGGCCGGTTCGGCGAGCCGTGGGGTGGCCTGCGCGCCGGTGGGAGCGGCGACGCTGGCGAGGAGGAGGCCGGCGGCGGCGAGGCCGGCAATCCGGAGACGACGGGACCTGGACATGCGGAACTTGACCATCGGCGACACCCTTCGAAAGGGGATGACGATTGTCGACACCTTACCGGTGACCGACGGGTATCAATGTGATCCGGGTCACATCGAGCGGCCTTTATTCCTGGTTAGGATCGCTCTCACCTCTATCGGAGGGGGTGGCGCATGACCGTCCGGCGTGGACGCATACTGATCGTCGTCACAGCCGTGGCCCTGGCGCTCGTCGCGCTCGGCATGGCATGGCGGTCCCGGGCCGACCGCCCGCCGGCCGCCGCGGCCGCCGCGTCGACCCCCACGCCCGTGGCGGACGGACCACCGGTCATCGTGCCCGGCCGACCGGGGGAGCCGGCGGTGACCCGCCCGGCCCAGGAGGTGCGGGACGCCTCGCCGCCCCGCTACAACAGCCTCGACGTCTGGTTCGTCCGGATGATGATCCCGCACCACCAGCAGGCGGTGGAGATGGCCGCCCTCGCCCCCGAACGGGCCGCCGACCCCCGGATACGTGCGGTCGCCGACCGGATCCGGGCCGCCCAGCAACCCGAGATCGGCGTGCTGCGGGCGTGGCTCACCGCCCGTGACCTGCCCGCCGAGGTCCCCGGCCACGATCACGGCCGCATGCGCGGCATGCAGTCCCCGGAGTCGATGCGACAGCTCGCCGCCGCCCGCGGCGCCGAGTTCGACCGCCTCTTCGTGCGGATGATGATCGAGCACCACGAGGGTGCCGTGGCGATGGCCACCGACCTGCTCAAGGTGGGTGCCGATCAGACCATGCAGGAGTTCGCCAATTCGGTCGCCGCCGAGCAGGCCGTGGAGATCACCCGGATGCGCGAACTGATCGGGTCCTGACCGGGGCAGCCCGGCCACCCCCTGTCCGCTCCCTTTGCTCTGCTTCAACCCACGCAACAGAAACGCCGCGTCAGTGTTGCGTCGGTTGAAGCAGAGCAAAGGCGGCTGCGCGGGGGCCGGCGGGCGGCCGCGGTCGGGTCCGCCGTCAGGCTCGGCCAACTCGGTCGGTATCGACGCGGCGGCCTGCCCGTACGCTGGGTGACCGTGGACCGCGTGATCTTCGGCCGCCCGTTGCGCAGCGTCGCCTTCGACGTCGCCGTCTCCGGGTTCGTGGCGCTCTTCGCCGTTCTCGGCGTCGTGGCGCAGCCCGGCGGCTGGCCGGCCACCCTGGTCGGGTTCGCCATGGCGCTGGCCCTGCTGTTCCGGCGTACCCACCCGTCGGCGGTGGCGGCCGTGGTCGGCGTGCTCGCCCTGGCGCAGGTGCTCGCCCACTGGGGGCCGCTCGGCTATGACATCGCCGTGCTGATCGCCCTCTACAGCGTGGTCAAGTACGCCGACCGGCTCCGGGACGGGATCGCCGCCGGGATCGTGGCGGCCGTCGGGGTGGTGCTGGCCGCCCTCCAGACGCCCGGGCCGGCGGCCTGGTGGGCGAGCGCGCTCTGGTTCGGCATGGTCACCTCGGCGGTCTGGCTGGTCGGGTTGAACGTGCGGACCCGCCGGCTCTACGTGCTGAGCCTGGAGGAGCGGGCCGCCACGCTGGAACGGGAGCGGGAGGCGGAGGCCCGCGCCGCGGTGGCCGAGGAGCGCACCCGGATCGCCCGGGAGTTGCACGACGTGGTGGCGCACAGCATGGCCGTGATGATCGTGCAGGCGGACGGGGTCCGGTTCACCGTCGACCGCGACCCGGACACCGCCCGCGAGGCGGCCAAGGTGGTGGCGGACACCGGCCGGCAGGCGCTGGAGGAGATGCGGCGGCTGGTCGGCGTACTCCGCGAGCCGAGCCGGCCGGAGCCGGTGGCCGCGCCGGGCGCGACGACATGGACTGGGCGGCCTTCATCAACGCCGTCATCACCTTCCTGCTCACAGAGGCGGT
>NZ_JBSGJR010000539.1:0-4754 GCF_053605645.1 Micromonospora sp. NPDC003776 | reverse complement strand
GGGGGGGGGGGGGGGGGGGGGGGGGGGGGGGGGGGGGGGGGGGGGGGGCGCCGAGGATCGGGGGATGAGCGGTGTGGACGAGGTCGTGCGGCCCGCGGGTGGGCCGATGCGGGAGCTGTTGCGGGCGGACCCGGGCGCCGAGGACCTGGCGGCGATCGATCCCCGGTCGACCCCGGGGCTGCCGGCGGCGGCCGGGCGCGGGAAGGACCGCAAGGAGTGGGCGCGGACGCAGGTCGAGCTGCTCGGTGCGGAGCTCGGCCGGCAGCAGGAGATGCTGTACGCGGCCGCGAAGGGCGCCGCCGGGCCGGGGGCTCCGGCCAGCGCGCCCAGCCGGGCCGGCGCGGAGCTGGACGGTGGCCGCCCGCGCCGGGTGCTGCTGGTGCTCCAGGCGATGGACTGCGGCGGCAAGGACGGCACGATCAAGCGGGTGGCCGGCGCGATGAACCCGCTCGGGCTGCACATCCGGTCGTTCGGCCCGCCCACCGAGGAGGAGTTGCGGCACGACTTCCTCTGGCGGATCCGGCGGGCCCTGCCGCCACCCGGGTACGTGGGGATCTTCAACCGCTCGCACTACGAGGACGTGCTGGTGGCCCGGGTCGAGTCGCTGGTCGACGAGCCCACCTGGCGGGCCCGGTACGACCTGATCAACGACTTCGAGCGGGAGTTGACCGAGAACGCGGTCACCGTGGTGAAGGTGATGCTGCACATCTCGTACGCCGAGCAGGGCGAGCGGTTGATGGAACGGCTCACCGACCCGACCCGGTACTGGAAGTACAACCCGAGCGACCTGGACACCCGGGCCCGCTGGGACGACTACCAGGCGGCGTACGCCGATGTCCTGGCCCGGTGCGGCACGGACGACGCGCCCTGGTTCGTGGTGCCGGCGGACCGCAAGTGGTACCGGGACTGGGCGGTGGCCCACCTGCTCCGGGAGACGTTCGACGCACTCGATCTGGGGTATCCGCCTGCCGATTTCGACGTCGAGCGGGAGCGCGAGCGGTTGCGGCGCCTGCGCGGGAGGGTCAAGGTGAACGGCGGGTGAACGAACGGTGAATCGGGCCTGACCAGGGGTGGGCCGACGGTTGCCCGGTTCCGTCGGGTACCTAGCATGCCCAGAGCACACGCCTTTCGGGGCGCCGGCCACCCTTCCACCGACACGACGAGGTCCGTGCTGTGAAGTTTTCCTTCCGTCCCACCGAGGGCGCCTTCTACGAGCTCTTCACCAGGGCCGCGCAGAACCTGGTGAAGGGGACCGAGCTGCTCAACGAGCTGGCTCTGCCCGGCGTCGAGGTCCAGTCGGTGAGCGAGCGGCTCACCGAGGTCGAGCACGACAGCGACCAGATCACCCACGAGCTCTACAAGAAGATCAACTCTACCTTCATCACCCCCTTCGACCGGGAGGACATCTACCGTCTGGGCTCGCTGCTCGACGACGTGATGGACCACCTGGAGGCGGTCGGCAACCTGCTGTACCTGTACGGCCTCACCAAGCTGCCGTCCCTCCCCCGGGAGATGCACGAGCTGGTGAACGTGCTCGACCAGCAGGCCAAGCTGACCGCGGACGCCATGCCCCAGCTGCGCTCGATGAAGAACCTCGAGCCCTACTGGATCGAGTGCAACCGCCTGGAGAACGACGGTGACCAGGCGTACCGGATGCTGCTGGTGCGCCTCTTCTCCGGTGAGTACGACGCGCTCACCGTGCTGAAGATGAAGGAGGTGGCCGACGAGCTGGAGGCCGCCTGCGACGCCTTCGAACACGTCGCCAACACCGTCGAGACCATCGCGGTCAAGGAGTCCTGATCCCGTGAGTCCCGAACTCATCGCCGTGCTGGCGGTGATCGTGGCCGCCATGGCGTTCGACTACACGAACGGCTTCCATGACGCGGCCAATGCGATCGCCACCAGCGTCTCCACCCGGGCCTTGACCCCCCGGGTCGCCCTCGCGCTGGCCGCCGTCGGCAACTTCGTCGGCGCGCACTTCGGCGCCGGGGTGGCCAAGACGGTCGGTGACGGCCTGGTCACCCTGCCGACCGGGGTGGCCAGCCTCGGAGTGGTCTTCGCCGGCGTGATCGGTGCGATCGCCTGGAACCTGATCACCTGGTACTTCGGCCTGCCGTCGTCCTCCTCGCACGCCCTCTTCGGCGGCCTGGTCGGGGCGACCCTCTTCGCCGCTGACGGCGTCGTCCAGTGGGGCAACATCATCGACAAGGTCATCATCCCGATGGTGCTCTCGCCGGTGGTCGGCCTGATCCTCGGCTTCCTGGTGATGCTGGCGATCCTCTGGCTGTTCCGGAAGGGGCAGCCGGGCAAGCTGAACCGGGGCTTCCGGTGGGCGCAGACCCTGTCCGCCGCCGCCATGTCGGTCGGTCACGGCATGCAGGACGCCGCCAAGACCATGGGCATCATCGTGCTGGCCCTCTACACGGGCGGCTACCAGCACGACAAGACGCACATCCCGCAGTGGGTGTTCTGGACCTCGGCGGCGATGCTGGCCGCCGGTACGTACGCGGGCGGCTGGCGGATCATCCGTACCCTCGGTCGGAAGATCATCGACCTGGGCCCGCCGGAGGGCTTCGCGGCCGAGACGGTGGCCAGCGCGGTGCTCTACTTCAACGCCCTGGTGCTGAAGGCCCCGATCTCCACCACCCACACGATCACCTCCGCGATCATGGGTGTGGGCGCGACCAAGCGGCTCTCCGCGGTCCGCTGGAACGTGGCTGGCAACATCGTGATCGCCTGGATCATCACGTTCCCGGCGGCGGCGGCCATCGCCTGCCTGGCGTACCTGCTGGTCCGCCCGCTGTTCTGAGGTGACGCCCGGAGGGCCTCCTGCCGTCGGCAGGGGGCCCTCAGTCGTAGGAGACGCCGATGCGGGCCTTGATGTCGTCCAGCAGGGCCATCACCTCGAGCGTGGCGGAGTGCGGGACCAGCGGGCTCTCGGCCAGCCCGGCGGCCAGGCAGCGCTGCACCTCGATCGCCTCGTACTGGTAGCCGCCGCCGGTCGGGTCCGCCGGGATGGTCTCCGGCTCGGCTCCGCGCCGGTGCAGCACCGCGGCACCGGGCCGGTAGAACGGCTCGGGCAGGTCGATCCGGCCGGTGGTGCCGGTGATCGCCGCGGTGATCGCGGTCGCGCCGACCATCCCGCAGCTCAGCGTGGCCACCGCGCCGGAGTCCCAGCCGAAGACCAGGCCGGTGTTCTCGTCCACGCCCTCGGGGCTGAGCCGGGCCCAGGCCTGCACGTGCTGCGGCACCCCGAGCAGCAGGTGGGCCAGGCTGATCGGATAGACGCCCAGGTCGAGCAGGGCGCCGCCGCCGAGCGTGCGGGCCCGCATCCGGTGCTCCGGCGGGAACGGCCCCGCGGCCCCGAAGTCCGCCCGTACGTGGGTCACCTCGCCGATCGCGCCGTCCCGGACCAGCTCCAGCATCCGCCGGATCAGCGGGTTGGTCCGCATCCACATGGCCTCCATGAGGAAGAGGCCACGGCGGCGGGCGGTCTCGAGCAGTTCGGTGGTGGTGGGCAGGTCGAGGGTGCACGGCTTCTCGACCAGGACCGCCTTGTCGCCGGCCAGGCAGGTCATGGCCGCCTCGTGGTGCGCGGCGTGCGGGGTGGCCACGTAGATGACGTCGACGTCCGGGTCCGCGGCCAGTTCCGCCCAGGAGGCGTACGCCCGGGGCACGTCGTGCCGGGCGGCGAAGAGTTCGGCGCTCTCCCGGGTGCGCGAGCCGACCGCGACCAGTTCGGCCCCGGGCACCAGTCGCAGGTCCTCGGCGAAACGGCCGGCGATCATTCCGGTGGCCAGGATTCCCCAACGCGTCATGCCGGCACGCTATCCCCTGCCCTCCGGCGGCCGAGCGGATGATCCACCCATCGGGAACTAGGCTCGCGGGATGACCAACGACGGCTTCGCCGCACCCCCCGCCCTGGTGGAGCACGCCCGGCGGTTCCGCGCCGAGGGTGGCGTCCCGGCCGTGCCCCGGGTCGCGGCCACCGTGCTGCTGCTCCGCCCGGCCGGCGCTGACTTCGAGGTGTACCTGATCCGGCGGGTCGCCGCGATGGCCTTCGGCGGGATGTACGCCTTCCCCGGCGGCGGGGTGGATCCCTCCGACTCCCAGGCGCACCTGGACTGGGCCGGCCCCGAGCCGGCCGCGTGGGGCGAGCGCCTCGCCCTCGCCCCGAACGCCGCCCAGGCGGTGGTCTGCGCCGCCGCCCGCGAGGTCTTCGAGGAGGCCGGGGTGCTGCTGGCCGGCCCGGACGCGGCGAGCGTGGTGGGCGACGTGAGCGGCGACGACTGGGAGACCGCCCGGCAGGACCTGGAGGCCCGGCGTACCGGCTTCGCCGACCTGCTGGCCGGCCGCCGGCTCACCCTCCGGTCCGACCTGCTGCTGCCCTGGAGCCGGTGGATCACGCCGGAGTTCGAGCCGCGCCGCTTCGACACGTACTTCTTCGTGGCCCTGCTGCCCGAGGGGCAGCGGACCCGGGACGTCTCCGGGGAGGCCGACCACACGCTGTGGGTCCGCCCGGCGGACGCCCTGGCCCGCGCGGAGGCCGGCGAGCTGATGATGCTCCCGCCCACCATGGTGAACCTGGCCGAGGTCGCCGCCGCCGGCGACCTGGCCGGAGTGGCGGCGGCCGGGGGCCCCCCGGGCGCCCGCCCCCCCGGGCCCCCCCCCCCCCCCCGCCCCCGCGGCGCCCGGGCCCCCCACCCCCCCGCGGGGCCCCCCGGCCCCCCCCCGCCCCCGGGGGGCGCGCCCCG
>NZ_JBSGJR010000538.1:0-4765 GCF_053605645.1 Micromonospora sp. NPDC003776 | reverse complement strand
GGCGCCGCGCGGCGCCGCCGCCCCGCCCGAGGACCCGGAGAGCGGCTCGGCGAAGTTCGGTGCGTACCGGACCGAGGTGGACGACCTCCGGCAGGCCCGGGAGCCGTTCGTGGGGCGGATCCCCGACTGGCAGCAGACCCCGGAGGCGTCCATCATGGACACCGCCGACGACATCGCGTACGCCATCCACGACGTGGAGGACTTCTACCGGGTCGGGGTGCTCCAGCAGGGCGCGGTGGCGGCCGAGCTGATGGCCTGGCAACGGGAGTGCGGGCACTTCCGGTCGATCACTGAGTCGGCGCTGACCACCGCCGGTCGACGGCCCGGGGCCGCCATCGAGCGGTTGCGCCGGCAGTTGCACCGCAAGGACGCCTGGATCGCCGACGACGAGGCGTTCGCCGCCGCCGTCGAGCACGTCCGCGAGGAGCTGGTGGAGGGGCTGCTGGCGCTGCCCTTCGACGGCTCGATCGAGGCGGAGCAGTACGTGGCCCGGTTCTCCGCCCGCTGGTCCACCCGGTTCGTCGACGCCATCACGGTCACCGCCGAGCCGGACGTCCGCTCCGGGTACGTGCTGCTGGCCCGGCCGCAGTGGCACGAGGTGCAGGTGCTCAAGTTCGTCCACCACCGGTTCGTGCTGGCCCGCCCCGACCTGGCCCTGCACCAGCGCGGCCAGGCCCGGCTGCTGGGCACCCTGGTGGAGGCGCTGTGGGAGTGGCTGCTGGACCCGGAGGAGGAGTCCCGGCTGCCCCGCCGGCTGCACGACCTGGTCGAGCTGGCCGAGGCCGAGCTGCACCCGCGGACGCCGGACCGGATCGGCCGGGCCCGGGGGCGGGCGATCGTCGACTTCGTCGCGCAGCTCACCGACGGGCAGGCGGTGGCGATGCTGGACGCGCTCTCCGGCCGCTCCGGGGCGCTCTGGACCGACGCGTTCGTGCTCTGAGCCCCGGGCGGGTCAGGCGACCGCCTGCCACCAGCCGTCCACCGGCGGCGGGTCGTCCACCACCACCCGCTCGCCGGGCCGGGGCACCGCCAGCCGCACGTCGCGGGCCTTCGCCTCGGCCCACAGCCGGTCCACCGGCTCGGACCAGTCGTGCAGCGCCAGGTTGAAGGTGGCCCAGTGCACCGGGAGGAACAGCCCGCCGCGCAGGTCGAGGTGGGCGGCGACGGCCTCCTCGGGGAACATGTGGATGCTCGGCCAGGCCCGGTCGTACGCCCCGATCTGCATCAGCGTGACGTCGAACGGGCCGTGCTCCGCGCCGATGGCGGCGTAGCCGTCGAAGTAGCCGGAGTCACCGGTGTAGAAGACCTTGCGGTGCGCCCCGGCCACCACCCAGGAGCTCCACAGCGTGCCGTCGCGGCGCAGCCCCCGCCCGGAGAAGTGCTGGGCGGCGGTGGCGGTGATGGTCAACCCGCCGATCCGGTGCTGCTCCGACCAGTCCAGCTCGACGATCCGCTCCTCCGGCACGCCCCACCGGTCGAGGTGGGCGCCGACGCCGAGCGGCACCAGGAACGGCGCCGACTGGTGCGCGAGCAACCCCCGGACCGTCTCCATGTCCAGGTGGTCGTAGTGGTCGTGCGAGATGAGGATGGCGTCGACCGGGGGCAGCTCGTCGAGGCGCACCGGCGGCTGGTGGATGCGGCGCGGGCCGATGAGGCTGGACGGGGAGCAGCGGTCGCTCCACACCGGGTCGAGCAGCACCCGGTGCCCCTCGATCTCGATCAGCGCCGACGCGTGGCCGTACCAGACCACCGCCAGCTCGCGGGCGGAGTCGGCCGGGGCCGGGTCGGCCGGGCGCAGCAGCGGGACGGTTGCCGTGGGGCGCCGCTT
Organism: Micromonospora sp. NPDC003776; assembly: GCF_053605645.1. Lineage (NCBI taxonomy): Bacteria > Bacillati > Actinomycetota > Actinomycetes > Micromonosporales > Micromonosporaceae > Micromonospora > Micromonospora sp. NPDC003776. The sequence goes on along the minus strand of NZ_JBSGJR010000538.1, from coordinate 2,937 downwards.
CTGCTTGCCGAAGATGAGCTCCTTGAACAGGTTGCGGCCCGGGTCGGCGACCATGGTGCGGGTGCCGGCCGCGTTGTGGAAGGTGCCGTCGCGGTACTGCGGAGAGCGGGCGGCGCGCTCCGCCCGGGCACCGGTGAGCCGGCCGCCGAGCTGGGCGGGGACGTCCCGGGCCGCCCAGGCCAGCCCGGCCACCGCGGCCAGCCCCGTCATCCGCCACATCCGCCTGCCGAGTGCCCGGTCCAGTTCCCGGTCCGCCGGTGCCCGCATGATCCGTCCCTCCGCCGTCTCCCGCACTACACCGTATCCACCCGGACGCCGGGTTCGCTCGCGCCCTCAGCGCAGTCGGCGCAGCACCGCCGAGCCCACGGTCGCGGTCGCACCACGCAACGTCCGGACCGTTCGGGACAGGTCGGGCAGCCAGCCACCCCGGACCGCCTCGCCGGAGGGGTTCGGGGTGAACAGGATGCCCTGGTGCGGCTCGACCGGCCGCCGGCTCAGTCCGAGGGTCCGCATCAGCGGGCCCACCAGTACGTCGTAGACGCCGGGCAGGACGGTGAAACCGAAGCGCATCACCACGTTGAGCCGGCCCACCGACACCTCGCGGCGGGGCCGGTCGGCGCAGTGGACGATCGCCCGGGCCACCCGCTCCGGGCTGGCGATCGGGGGCGGCGGCCGGCCGATCCGGCCCAGGTAGTTGGCCGCCTGCCGGTAGACCGGGGTGTCCACGCTGCCCGGATTGACCAGGCAGACCCGCACGCCCGGCGTCTCCCGAGCCTCCTGCTGCAACGTCCGGGCCAGCCCCTGCAGGCCCCACTTGGCCGCCACGTAGCCGCTCATGTAGGGCGCGGTGATGTGCCCGAGGACCGAGCCGGTGAGGATCAGCGTGCCGGCCGAGGCGGCCCGGAACCGGCGCAGCGCCACCCGGGCCACCTCCGCCGCAGCCAGCAGATCGGTGCGGACGACCTGCTCGAAGACCGCGGCGGGCACCTCGTCGAAGCGGCCATAGGCCATCACCGCGGCGGTGTGCACCCAGACGTCGATGCCGCCGAACTCCGCCTCGGCCGCCTCGGCCAGCCCGGCCACCGCGCCGGGCGCGGTGACGTCCACGGGTACGGCCAGCACCTGCGCGCCGAGGCCGCGGCACTCCTCGCGTACGTCGGCGAGGGTGGCGGGGGAGCGGGCCGCGAGGACCAGACGGTCCCCCCGGCCGGCGAACTCCCGTGCCGCCGCCCGGCCGATCCCGCTGGTCGCGCCGGTGACGACCACCGTCCGGCTCACGGCGAGAGCACGACCTTGATGCAGCCGTCCTCCTTCTTCTGGAACATCTCGTACGCCCGGGGCGCCTGGTCCAGCGGCAGCCGGTGGGTACGCAGGTCCTCCACGCCCAGCGGGTCGCCGTCGCCGGAGAGCAGCGGGATGATCTCGTCGACCCAGCGCTTCACGTGGCACTGGCCCATCCGCAGCTGGATCCCCCGGTCGAACATCTCCATCAGCGGCATCGGGTCCTGCTCGCCGCCGTAGACGCCGGAGATCGAGACGGTGCCGCCGCGCCGGACCGCCTTGAGCGCCGCGTGCAGCACGCTGAGCCGGTCCACGCCGGCCTTGTCGATCATCGGCTGGGCCACCTTGTCCGGCAGCAGTCCGGCGGCCGCCTGGGCGAACTTGCCCAACGGGGCCCCGTGCGCCTCCATGCCCACCGCGTCGATCACCGCGTCCGGGCCGCGCCCGTCCACCAGGTCGATCAGCGCGCCGGGCACGTCGTCCAGCTCGCTGACGTCGAGCACCTCGATGCCGTGCCGCCGGGCCAGCTCCAGCCGCTCCGGGACCAGGTCCAGCCCGATCACCCGGCCGGCGCCCAGGTGCCGGCCGATCCGGGCGCAGAACTGCCCGACCGGGCCGAGCCCGAACACGGCGAGGGTGCCGCCCGGCGGGGTGTCCGCGTACTTCACCGCCTGCCAGGCGGTGGGCAGGATGTCCGAGAGGTAGAGCCACCGCTCGTCCGGGCCGGCCTCCGGGATCTTGATCGGACCGAACTGGGCCTGGGGGACGCGCAGGTACTCGGCCTGCCCGCCGGGCACGGCGCCGTAGAGCGAGGTGTAGCCGAACAGCGCCGCACCCTTGCCCTCGCTGGTCACCTGGGTGGTCTCGCACTGGGCGTAGAGCTGCCGTTCGCACATCCAGCAGGACCCGCACGCGATGTTGAACGGGATCACCACCCGGTCGCCGGGCTTGAGCCGGGTCACCCCGGCGCCGACCTCCTCGACGACGCCCATCGGCTCGTGCCCGAGGACGTCGCCCGGCTTGAGGTACGGCGCGAGCACCTCGTACAGGTGCAGGTCCGAGCCGCAGATGGCGGTGGAGGTGATCCGGACGATCGCGTCGGTCGGCTCCTCGATCCGGGGGTCCGGGACGTTCTCCACGCGGACGTCGCGCTTGCCGTGCCAGGTCAGTGCCTTCATGCCTGAATGTCCCCTCCTCGGTGCCGTCCATGGGACTGCTACCCGCGAGGGGGCCGTTGAACCGGCCACCGATCGGCCCGTGCTGTGCCCGCTCCGCCCGGCCCGCCGCCCGTGTCCGCTGGTTCTGCGCGCCTTTCGAGCTGATGTCGTCAGCGACTCGCGCCGCACTCCCGCACCGGTGCCGCCGGCCGGCCGGTGCAGCCCCTGGCTGGGCCCTGCCGTGCCTGGCTGGGGCTGCTGCCATGGCGTGTGGCTGGGCCGCTGCCGTTTTGGCCGGGCTGGCGGCCAGGGGGGTGCCAGAGGCTACAAACTTGATGACGCAGACGATTCGCCTGCCACCGCCGCTTGACGTTGTTCGGCAGTGAGTCGTTGACGTCATCAAGTTTGTAGCCGCGCTCAAGGCCCCGCTGCCCCGGACCGCTCCGGTCGGCGTACCTCCGGGAAAAGGCGACCGCCGCGCCCCGCACCGGGGCGCGGC
>NZ_JBSGJR010000537.1:0-4783 GCF_053605645.1 Micromonospora sp. NPDC003776 | reverse complement strand
GCGCCGGCGATCCAGGGCACGGCGGCCGACGTGGGCGTCGACCAGGGGCCCGGGGAACCCGCGCGGCGGTGCCTCACTCCCGCCGCTGCGGGTGGGCCGGCCGCCGGATCAGGAGAGCGGCGGGTAGGCGTTCTGCATGAGCTGCTGGAACTGGGCCGGGAACCAGGCGCCGGAGATCGGCGCGTTCGGCAGGGCGCCGGTCAGGTTGTTGCCGTTGCGGGCGTTGCCGGTGTACGTCGGGTCGCACATCCGGTCGAAGCCCTTGCCCTCGTTGTTCGGGATCTCGGTGCTGGAGCCGTCCGACTCGCCCGGGGGCTTCACCCACACGTACGCGTCGATGCCCGCCTCGGGGTTGGCCCGCGGCCGCTCGCCCAGGCCCGCGCCGGCCTGGTTACACCAGTTGCCGGTGTGGTAGCGGCGGTCGATGCGGCCGCCGTCGACGTAGGCGTCGACGCTGGTGGTGGGGCCAGGGCCGGTGGGCCGGGCGGTGCCGCCCCAACCGTTGCGGGAGGTGTCGATCAGCATGCCGATGTTGCTGTCGAAGCCGATCGAGACCAGCTTCTGCCGGAAGGCCTGGGCGAACGAGAGCTCGTCGACGTACTGGTTCCAGTCGATCCACTTGGACTGCCGCACGGTCTGGCCGTTCACCGTGTCGGTGACCTTGACGTACGGCTCCTTCAGGGCCGAGTAGTTCGCCGTGTTGGTGATGAAGCCGGCGACGTTGTGCACCGTGCTGCCGGAGGCGACGGCGGCGGCCTTGAGCTGATCGGCGACCGGGCCGAAGTTGCTGTCCCAGCCGATCCAGCCGTGGTGCGCGGCGTCGATGTAGTTGTAGACGTTGCCGATCGCGCCGAGCTTGGCCAGTGCGTAGCCGACGCCGTTCACGTAGGCGCCGTTGGCCTTGACCGTGTCGCACATGACCGTGCCGCCGGCGTTGCCCGAGGTGTTGGTCACCAGGTTGGGCAGCGAGTCGATCTCGATGATGTTGACGATGCGCAGGCTGGCGTACTTCGGGTCGGCCTGGATCGCGGCGATCGGGTCGATGTACTCGGACTTGTAGCGGGGCAGCTCGTCCGGCCCCAGCTCACCGTTGGAGGCGAGCGCCGAGCAGTCCCGGCCGGGCAGGTTGTAGATGACGAACTGGATGTAGCCGGCGCCCTGGGCGAGCGCGGCGTCCAGGTGGGCCCGGACGCCCATCGCCCCGTTGGAACTGCTGTTCGGGGTGCCGTTGATGGCGGCGATCCGGTCGATCCAGACGGCGGTCGGGTTGTTGGACACCCGGCTGCCGCCGGACACCGACTCGGCCTTGGCCTTCCACTCCGGGTTCACGTAACCCTTGACCCCGGCGTACGGGTTGTCCACGCGCTGGCCGGGCGGCGGCGTGGTGGGCGGCGGCGTCGTGGGCGGCGGGGTGGTCGGCGGCGGCGTGGTGGGCGGGGGCGTCGTCGGCGGCGGCGTGGTGCTGGGCGGCGTGGTGGGCGTGCCGCCATTGCAGACCGTGCCGTTCAGGGTGAACGAGGTCGGCTTCGGGTTGCTGCCGCTCCACGCGCCGTTGAAGCCGAGGGTGGTGCTGGCGCCGCTGGCCAGGGTGCCGTTCCAGGACTCGTTGGTCGCGGTGACGTTCTGGCCGCTCTGCGACCACTTCGCGGACCAGCCGGAGACGACCTTCTGCGAACTGTTCGGGAAGGTGAAGCCGAGGTTCCACGCGCTCAGCGGGTCGCCGATGTTCTTGATGGTCACGGTGGCGGTGAAGCCGCCCTGCCAGTCACTGGTGACGTAGTCCACGCTGCACTGGGTCGCGGCCTGCGCCGCGGTGACCGGGAGGGTCACCAGCCCGCCGGCGACCAGGACGCCGGCGCCGGTCAGCGCGAGCGTCCGGCTGCGGCCGGACAGCCTTCTCCACAGATTCATGCCACTGATCTCCTTGGGCGAGACCGGATCCGCGTACGGCCCGGCGAAATGGCCCTCGGGACGTCCGGCAGGACGGCCGTCGGCGCCACGGGGGTCTTCGGGGGTGCCCGACCCGGACGGGCGTGGTGGTGGTGCGGACGCGACCGGCACGGTGGCCGGCCGGCTCTCCGACGCCGTCCGGTCGACCCGGTGCCCTCGACGTCTGAGCTCGCGGTGTGGCTCCCCGAACCGCGTGCAGCGATTCTTGCATGGGAGCGCTTCCATGGCAATGGCTCTATGCCTTGCCGGGTGAGTGACCCGGACTCGCGGGTCACCGGGTGAAAGTCGGACCCGGACGGCGCAGCCAGGCCGAGCACGTCGGGCCGGGCGGGAAAGTGGGCAGACCGGCGGGGGCGGGCAGGGCGAGCGCGACCGCGCCCGGATCGACCCAACGACGCCCGGAGGGCCCGGCACGACACGGAGCGTCCGGGGATACCCGAGAAGCCCGCCAAAGCGGCGTACCAGCTTCTATGCGGCTCATCACCCCCAAACTCTTAAACACGAATCTTTCCTCAGATAAGTCATGAAACGGTCTAACGTCGGTCGTAGCTCGACTGTCGTCGGGCTCAGGACAAAAAGGGATGGAGTGACGCAGGTCATGGCTAAAAAGATGCTCGGGAAGGTCGTTGCGGGTGCCGCCCTGGGCGGCGCGGGCCTTCTGGTGTTCACCCCGGGTATGGCCTGGGCGGGCGGGCACCAGGACGACGAGGGCAAGGTCATCGCCAAGCCGCACGTCGTCAAGGCGGGCGACGAGGTCAAGCTCCTGGAGATCTGCCCCGAGGCGCAGGAGCATGCCTTCGTCTGGTCGAAGGTGACCGGCAAGGTCGAGCTTCACCCGGCCCGGGACGACCGCGGCGACGAGCAGGGGGGCTGGCAGAACCGCGACGAGCAGGACGCGGACCAGGGCCCCGACGGCAAGGACCGGCACGGCCGCGACGAGGAGGGTCGCGGAGACGAGCAGGGCCGCGACGACCACGGCAAGGGCAAGGACGACCACGGCAAGGACGAGCAGGGCAAGGACGACCACGGCAAGGGGCCGGACGGCCACGGCGACGAGAACGGCTGGCCGCAGCCGCCGGCCGACGGCGCGGGCGGCGGCATGGCCGCGGCCCCCGGGGACCAGGGCAGCGACTGGCAGAGCTACGGCCAGGGCGACGAGTCGGGCTACGGCAGCGACTGGAAGAGCCACGACGAGTACGGCCAGGACGCCGAGTCCGACTACGGCAGCGGCTGGAAGGGCCAGGACGAGGCCGACCAGCGCGACGAGCACGGCAAGGACGGCAAGGACCGCGACGAGCACGGCAAGGACGAGAAGTCCGACCGCGACCACAAGGCCCAGGACGAGGCCAACGACCGCGACGAGCACGGCAAGGACGGCAAGGACCGCGACGAGCACGGCAAGGACGAGAAGTCCGACCGTGACTGGATGGGCCAGGACGACGCCGACCAGCACGGCCGCGACGGCAAGGACCGCGACGAGCACGGCAAGGACGAGAAGTCCGACCGCGACCACAAGGCCCAGGACGAGGCCAACGACCGCGACGAGCACGGCAAGGACGGCAAGGACCGCGACGAGCACGGCAAGGACGAGAAGTCCGACCGTGACTGGATGGGCCAGGACGACGCCGACCAGCACGGCCGCGACGGCAAGGACCGCGACGAGCACGGCAAGGACGAGAAGTCCGACCGTGGCTGGATGGGCCAGGACGAGTACGGCCAGGGTGACGAGTCGGGCTACGGCCGCGGCGAGGACAGCTGGGAGCACGGGAAGGACTTCGTCTACTTCGGCGAGGCCACCGTCTCCAAGGACGCGCGCCCGGGCAAGTATGAGCTGAAGGGCTCGTGCGGCGAGGGCGAACTGGTGGTCCTGCCGCGGGGCCACGTCGACGGCGGTGATGGTGGCATGACCACCACCAGCAGCGACCGGGGGATGGCCGCCGGCGGCGCCGGCATGATCGGTGCCGCCGCGCTGGGTGGCATCGTCCTGCTGCGTCGGCGTCGGACCAGTGACCTGGTCTGACCGGACGGCGACACGGGCCGGCGGCCGTCGCGGGAAACCGTGGCGCGCCGCCGGCGCCGCCGTCGTCGTCCTGCTCGCCATGGCGGGTGCCGGCATGATCGGCGCGTCCTTCCGGACCGTGCCCCCGCCCCGCCCGCCCCAGCCGCTCGCCCAGACCGGGCCCGCCGAACCGGCCACCGCCTCCCCCGACGGCACGCAGGCCACCGACCAGGCGCCGGTGGAGCCGGCCCCCGACCTCCCGGGGTCCCTCGGCGGGACGGACCCGGACGTCGGCCCCGCCGCCCTGCCCCGGTCGACCCCGACGACCATCGCGATCCCTCGGATCGGGGTGCGGGCCGACATCATGAGCCTCGGCACCAACCCGGACGGCACGGTCCAGGTGCCCCCGCTGGACCAGGCCATGAAGGCCGGCTGGTACTCCCCGGGCGCCAGCCCGGGCGAGACCGGCAACGCGGTGATCGTCGGTCACGTCGACTCGGCCAAGCTCGGACCGGCGGTCTTCTTCAACCTCGGTTCCCTCACCAAGGGCGACACCATCAACGTCGCCCGGGAGGACGGCTCCACCGCCACCTTCACCGTGGACGAGGTGAAGTCGTACCCGAAGACCGCGTTCCCCACCGAACTGGTCTACGGCCCGAGCGACCGGCCCGCGCTGCGGGTCGTCACCTGTGGCGGCGCGTTCGACCAGAACGCCCGCAGCTACGTCGACAACATCATCGTGTTCGCCACGATGACGTCCTGACGGCGGAACGGGCGCGGCCCCGAGGTGGGGGTGGACCGCCCCCGGGGCGCGGCCGGGTACGGGCCGGGGAC
>NZ_JBSGJR010000536.1:0-4797 GCF_053605645.1 Micromonospora sp. NPDC003776 | reverse complement strand
CTGTCGCCGTACCTGATGGAGATGGTCGCGGCCGCGGTGGCGCGGGACATCGTGGTCGGGTTCAACACCAACGCCACCCTGCTGAGCCGGCGGCGCAGGTCGAGGGCGTAGCGCACGCGCAGGTAGACGAACGCGCCGGCGCCGGTGAGCACCACCAGCATCGCGGCGGCGAAGCCGGCGACCAGCCGGACGCGCAGCGGCAGACCGCCCCACCGGGCCGTCCACCGACGCGGTCGCGGCATGTCAGCCACCGTCCGGGCGCAACCGGTAGCCGACGCCCCGCAGGGTTTCGATGGCGTGCCGGCCGAACGGCTTGTCGACCTTGGCCCGCAGGGTGGCCACGTGCACGTCGATGACGTTGGAGCGGATGTCCGTCTCGCCGTCCCACACCTCGTCGAGGATCTGGTAGCGGGTCAGGCACTGCCCGGCCCGGGTCATCAGCAGGGCCAGGATGTCGAACTCCCGGGCGGACAGGTCGACCTCGGTGTCACCGCGGAACACCCGCCGCCGGGCCGGGTCGAGCAGCAGGTCACCGGCGCGGACCTCGGCGGGCGCCGGGCCGGCGGACCGGCGGTGCAGGGCACGCAACCGGGCGAGGAGCTCGTCGAACGAGAACGGCTTGGTGAGGTAGTCGTCGGCGCCCGAGTCCAGGCCGGCGACCCGGTCGGGGACCTCCCCGCGGGCGGTGAGCATCAGCACCGGCACCTGGTTGCCCTGCTGCCGCAGGGCCCGGCAGACCGCCGTGCCGTCGAGGCCGGGCAGCATGACGTCGAGCACCACCGCGTCGTACGGCCCGGTGGCCGCGGCGAGCAGCCCCTCGGAGCCGGTGTACCGGATGTCGACCGTGTGTCCGGCTTCGCGCAGCCCTTGGGCGAGCAGGTCGGCCAGCCGCCGCTCGTCCTCCACCACCAGGACCCGCACCGGGCCTCCTTCCATCATCCCGCCCCGCCATCAAGTGCAGCACACCGCGCGCGATCTTCATCTGCCCTTCATGTCCGCCTGCCTACCGTCGGCAGCCGGACGTGGGAGGAACCGCATGAACACCCGACTCTTCTTGGAGATCAACGACCTGGCTCGGGCGACACCCTGGTTGCACGCCCCGATGGCCGGCTACGCGAAGTACGGCGTGGTGCTCTTCGCCGTACTGCTGCTGGCCGGCTGGTGGACCGCCCGCCTCCGCGGGGTCGGGCTGCCGGCGGCGGTGTGGGCGCCGGTCGGCATGCTGCTCGCGGTGGCGGTCAACCAGCCGATCGTGTCGCTCGTGCACGAGCCCCGGCCGTACACCACGCTGCCGGGCATCCTGGTGCTGGCCGACCGGAGCACCGACCCGTCGTTCCCGTCGGACCACGCCACCATGGCCGGGGCGGTCGCGGCCGGCCTGCTGCTGGTGAGCTGGCGGCTCGGCCTGCTGGCCACGGCCGCCGCCGCGGTGATGGGCTTCGCCCGCATCTACATCGGGGCGCACTACCCGCTCGACGTGCTGGCCGGTTTCGCGGTCGGCGCCACCGTGGCCCTGCTCGGCTACCTGCTCGCGCGCCGCCCGATCGGCGCCGCCCTGGACCGGCTGGACCACACCCCGCTGCGCCCCCTGCTGCGGCCCGGCGGCCCGGCGGCGGCCGACCGGGTCGCCCCGGCACGCCGGTGACCGGTCATCTCACCGACCTGGTTGCCCACTACGGCTACCTGGGGATCGCCCTTCTGGTCGGGGTGGAGGGCTTCGGCATGCCGGCGCCCGGCGAGACCGCGATCATCGCCGGCGCCGGCTTCGCCGCCCACGGTGAGCTGAACGTCGTCGGGGTCGCGGTGGCGGCGTTCCTGGCCGCGGTGGTCGGGGACAGCATCGGCTACCTGATCGGCCGCACCGGCGGCCGGTCGCTGATCCTGCGGTACGGCCGGTACGTCCGGCTCACTCCGGACCGTTTCGCCCGCCTGGAGGCGTTCATGGGCCGCAACGGGCCGAAGGTCGTCGCGGTGGCGCGGTTCGTGGAGGGGCTGCGGCAGTTCAACGGGATCATCGCCGGGGCCACCGGCATGCCCTGGCGGCGCTTTGTCGCGTACAACGCCCTCGGCGCCGCCGCCTGGGTCGGGGTCTGGGTCACCGCCGGCTACCTGGCCGGGGACCACCTGCGGGCCATCGAGGCCGAACTGCACCGCTACCAGGGTTACGCCCTGGCCGCCGGCATCCTCGCGGCCCTCGCCTGGGTGGCCTGGCGGGTGCGTCGCCGGAAGGCCGCGGCGCGGCGCTGACCCGCCGCGCGTCTTCATCCCCACTTCATGTGTGATCTTTAGCGTCCGGGCCATGAGCGATGTGCTGGCGGTCAACGCCGTCAACCTCACCAAGACCTACGGTCCACTGACCGCGGTCGACGACATCACCGTGCAGGTCGCCCAGGGCGAGGTGTACGGCGTGCTGGGCCCGAACGGGGCGGGCAAGACGACCTTCCTGCGGATGCTGTTCGGGCTGATCCGGCCCGACCACGGCACCCTGGAGGTCTTCGGCCGGTCCTGGCGGGACCACGGCGTCGGCGCCCTCACCGGCGTCGCCGGATTCATCGAGAGCCCGAAGTTCTACCCGACCCTGTCCGGCCGGCGGAACCTGCGCCTGCTCGCCGGCCTGGACGGCGGGGACGCCGCCGACCGGGTCGACGAGGTGCTGGACCTGGTCGGCCTGGCCGACCGCCAGCACGACCGGGTCCGCGGCTACTCCTTCGGCATGCGGCAACGCCTCGGTGTCGCCTCCGCGCTGCTGCGCGCCCCGCGGCTGCTGGTGCTCGACGAACCGGCCAACGGCCTGGACCCCGCCGGCATCCGCGACATGCGCGACCTGGTCCGCCGCCTCGCCGACACCGGGCTGACCGTGCTCCTGTCCAGCCACGACATGGCCGAGGTGGAGCAGATCTGCGACAACGTCACGATCATGAAGTCGGGTTCGGTGGTGCACCACGGCTCGATCGCCGCGCTGCGCGAGCAGGCCCCAGAGCAGGCGCACCGGATCACCACGACCGACGACGACCGGGCCGCCGGCCTGGCCCGCGCCCGCGGGCTGGAGGTCACCGCGACCGGCGACGGACTGGCCGTGCGCGGCCCGCAGAAGGACGTCGACGGGCTGATCGCCGACATCGTCGACGCGGGCGTCGCACTGCGCGGCCTCACCCGCGACGAGACGCCGCTGGAGGCGCTGTTCTTCATGCTCACCGAATCCGCCCCGGCCGGACCACCCGCCGGCCTCGACGCCGCCACCGGAGCCCGCCGATGACCGCCACCGCCGTACCCGCCGTCGCCCCGACCGCCCGCCGCCGGCCCGGCACCGCCACCGTGCTGCGCTGGGAGGCCGCCAAGCTCGCCGCCCAGGTGCGCAGCCGCGCCCTGCTCGTGGGCGCGGTCGTCGTCCCGATCGCGGTCGTGCTGATCTTCAACAGCCAGCTGCCGCCCAAGGACACCATCTACGGCCGGCACATCCACACCAGCGGCTACGCCGTCCCGCTGTTCGTGCTGGCCTTCGCCCACCAGTGGGTGCTGCCGCTGCTCGCCGCCCTGGTGGCCGGGGACATCTTCGCCAACGAGGACCAGCACGGCACCTGGAAGACCATCCTCACCCGCTCGGTCAGCCGCACCCAGGTCTTCTGGGCCAAGACCCTCACCGCGGTCGGGTTCAACCTCCTCGTCCTGGCCCTGCTCGCGGCCAGCACCATCACCACCAGCCTGCTCGTCGTCGGCCGACAGCCCCTGCCCGGGCTCAGCGGTCAGCTCATCGCACCCGGCGACGCGCTGCCCTTGGTCGTCGCGAGCTGGGCCACCGCGATCGCGCCGGTGCTCGGCTTCACCGCCCTGGCGATCCTGCTGTCGGTGACCACCCGCAACCCCACCATCGGGGTCGCCGCACCGGTCGTCCTCGGCATGATCATGCAGCTGGTCAGCAGCCTCGGCGGCCTCAACCAGGCCCGCCGGCTGCTGCTGACCACCCCGTTCGAGGCCTGGCACGGCCTGCTCACCGCGCACCCCTTCCACGCGCCGGTCACCACCGGCGCGCTGGTCAGCGGCGGCTGGCTGGTCGTCTGCCTCACCCTCGCCTACCTCTACCTGCGTCGCCGCGACATCACCGGAGGCTGACCAATGAACCGACACCGCCTGCGCGGCATCACCCTCGCCGCCGCGCTCACCGTCGCGCTGGCCGGCTGCGGCCACGAGGACGTCACCAAGGCCCGGCTCGAACAGGCCATCGGCCCCGCCTTCGCCAACCTGTACGTGCAGCGCGCCGCCCTGCTCGGCGAGCCGGGGGTGACCGTCGCCGGCATCGGCGCCACCGCCAGCTGCGACCGCGGCGGCCCGAAGGTCCCGGACGTCGGCCCCGGCCCCGACTGGATCTGCATGATCCACTTCCGGGACGACCAGGGCCAGATCCAGGACGGCAAGTTCGAGGTCCAGGCGAAGTCCGACGCCACCTACGTCGCCGGCGGGCCGTCGAAGCTCGTCGGCCAGGCGGTGCTCACCGACCGCCACGGCCACGACGTGCCCAACCCGGTGTTCGAGTGGGACGGCGCCTTCGACCCCGACCACTGACCCAGGGCTCAGCCAAGCCTTGCCTCGCTGGCGGGCCCGGTCGCCGCTGGGCAGGATGGGCCGGTGAGCACAGAGGTACGCAACACGGACGACGTCGTCGAGCCGGCGGCGCACGGCGGGGAGCCGCACCGGGCCGGCGGGCTCGCCAGCCGGTTGAACTGGCTGCGCGCCGGGGTGCTGGGCGCCAACGACGGCATCGTGTCGGTGGCCGGCATCGTGGTCGGGGTGGCCGGCGCC
>NZ_JBSGJR010000535.1:0-4806 GCF_053605645.1 Micromonospora sp. NPDC003776 | reverse complement strand
GGCGCGCAGTGGCTACCAGCCTCTCCCGCCAACTACCGCCCCGCGCGGCGCCCTCGCAACCATCCGATCGACTACGTGGTCATGATCAACCCGGCCGGGCCGGCTCGGTCAGTAGGGGTTGGGGTGGCCGGGGAGGCGGGCCTTGAGGAGGGCCTGGGGGCGGCCGGGGAGGTTGGGGTCGGGCGACAGCGGCGGGGCCTGGGTGCCGGTGCGGTGCGACATGCCGGCGAGGAGATCCTTGAGGGCGGTGACCGCGTCGACCCGGGGGTGCCAGTCCAGCTCGGACTCGGCACGCTCGCTGGACAGCAGGGGTACGTTCAACGCCAGGTCGACCCAGCCCACGTCGACCGGTTGCAGCCGCGCGTGCCAGGTCAGCGCCGCCGCCGCGCGCAGTACCGGGATCGCCACCGGCACCGTCCAGCCGTGGAAGTGGCGAGCCACCAGCTCCGGGCTCAGCACCGGGTCCGCGGCGACGTTGAAGGCGCCGCGCACCTCACCCAGGACCGCCTTCTCGTACGCGTCGGCGACATCGTCGGCATGCACGGCCTGCACCCGCAGCCGGCGGTTGGTCGGGACCATCGGGATCCGGCCGTACCGGAGCAGCCGCACCGGCACCAGCGGGCCGACGAAATAACGGCTGATCTCGGTGCCGGCGTCCCGCTGGAAGATCAACCCCGGCCGCAGCCGGACCACCCGCAGCTCCGGATACTCCCGCTCGAGCGTGTCGAGCAGGCTCTCCACCTCCGCCTTGTCCTGGCTGTACGACGACCCGGCCACACCGGTCGCCGGCCAGCGCTCGCTCACCGGATGGTCCTTCGGGCCGGGCGCGTACGCGCCGACCGACGACGCGTACACCAGCGCGGGAACGCGGGCCCGGATGACGGCGTCGAACACCGCCCGGCTGCCCCGGACGTTGGTCCGCCAGAGGGTACGCCGGTCGTGGCTGGGCTGGATCTGCCAGGCCAGGTGCACCACCGCCCGCGCCCCGGCGAAGACCGCGGCGAGCCGCTCGACCGACCCGGGCGCCCCGATGTCGCACGCGTGCCACTCCACCCCGTCGTACGGCTCACCCGCGTCCGGCCCCGGCAGGCGGCGCGCCACCCCGACCAGCTCCGCCCCGGACTCCCGCCGCAGCCGGCGGAGCAGCGCGGTTCCCACGTTGCCGCTGGCCCCCACGATCACGATGCGCATGCCCGCTGGCGTACCCGTTGAAGCGGACGCCAACCCCCGGACCGGTCAGGGGCGGGGATTCTGCCTGACCCAGCCCTTCTCCCCCTGCCGGCGGCCCTGCACGGCGGCCAGGCAGCGCGGACAGACGTACCCCTCCGGGTCGGCCTCGGTCAGCACGTCGGTGGCCGAATACTCGAACGGCACGTGCGGGAACCGGCGCAGCCGGGTACGGCTCAACGGCAACCCGCAGACCGTCTGGTTCTGCCCCGGCAGCCAGGCGTGCACCTCACCACCGGGCCGGCGTACCCCGTCGGCACCGGCCACCTCGCTCGACGCGGCCACCGCGGGGGTGCTGCTCAGCCTCATACCGGACCTCTTCCCGGCGCCGCCCCGCCCATGCGAGCCTCGCCGGTGCGAGGTCGGAAGATCGACGACGGCGGGAAGCCGGAAGCCCTTCAGCGGCGGGTTCCGGTAGCCTGGGCGGGCGGGCCGCTAGCTCAATGGCAGAGCTGTGGACTTTTAATCCATAGGTTCAGGGTTCGAGTCCCTGGCGGCCCACTCCTCCGCAGGTCAGCGGCCCCGGCCGGGGCCGCTGTTGCCGCGATCGGGGCCGGTACAGCAGCGAAGTACAGCAAGGACCGACCGCCAGCCTGACTTCCTGTGTCTGGAACGCTCTCCGAAGCGGCGGCGGACGGGACAGCGGAAGGGCGGCTGATGACGGACGGACCGCTCGTGCGCAATTCGCGGCTCCTCGGCCTGTTCGTCGAGATCGTCCAAGGACCCGAGGGGACCTGGCGGGCGGTGGAGACCGCCGGCCGTGGCATCACGGCAGAAGCACGCTGCACACTGACCGTGGTCGCAGACAAGATGACCACCAGCTCCGACAGCCCGGCCGAGGCACGTCAGAGAAGCCTCGCCTGCGCCGATCGACTCATCGGACTGGGTTCCATCGAAGACGATCTGAGCGAGTTGTGGTCCCGTCGCCGGGGAGGCGAGCTTGACGACGCCGCGTTTGAGGCAAGCCTCCTGCGAATAGTGATGCGCCTGGAAGCGTGGCCGCAATCCTGGCCGAGCATGCCCGACTGAGCGGCATGCCCACCCTTCACCGGTCGAGCGTCTGACCGAGCCGCTTGAGGGCGTCGCGGGTGGCCGCCGAGGACACCACCGTGTAGATCTCCATGGTGATGGAGAACTGCGCGTGCCGGAGGATCTGCATTGCCACCCGGGGATGCACGTCCAGGTCGGCCAGGAGCGAAGCACAGGTCCGCCGGGCGTCCCTGACAGTGATCCGCCGGACGCCGGCCGCATCGCAGCGACGGTCCCAGAAGCGGTTGAAGTTGCGTGGCTCGACCGGCCGGCCATAGCGGGTGGTGAAGATGAGGTCCGACGGCTGCCAGGCGGGGCCGGCGGCGTCGCGGGCGGCGGTCTGCGCCACACGGCGACCGCCGAGGGACACCGTGCAGATGTCCGGCAGCGGCAGGGTGGCGTCCGAGGCGGCCGTCTTCGTCTCCCGGTGCAGCAGTTCGGCACCGACCCGCTGGAGCTGCCGATCGATGGTCAACTCCCCCGCGTCGAGGTCGACGTCAGCCCAGGTGAGCCCCAACATCTCGCCCTTGCGCAGACCGAGCACCAGGACTAGGACGTACGCGGCGTAGAGCGGGTCGTCGCCGGCGCGGGCCGACTCCAAGAAACGCCGTGCCTCGTCGCTCGTCCACGCCTTCCGCTTGCGCTTCCGAACCGGGGGCAGCTTGACCAGAGACGCCACGTTGCGGGAGATCAACCCTTCCGTGATCGCCTGGGACAGCAGTGTCCGGAGCACGGTCCGCAGGTGGGTGACGCTGGTTGCCGAGGGCAGATCCCGGCAGCAGCGGCCGAGGGCGCAGCAGCGACGCAGGGCGGGCTTTCGCCGCTCGTCCTTGCCCTGGGCACAGCACTGGCAGGTCCGCCCCACCTCGTTGATCCAGGTCTGCACGTCGCTGACCCGAAGCTTGTCGAGGCGCTTACGGCCCAGCCCCGGCACGAGGTAGAGCCGGACCACCACCTCGTAGGTGACGTAGCTGCCCGGGGCGAGGTTCGGCTTGACGATCTCGCGGAGCCAGTAGCCGGCGTACTCCCCCACCGTCGGGGAGCGGGTCGCCACGGGGCCGGCCTTGGCCTGCCCGTGCAGCTTGATCCACTTGTCGTGGATCTCCTCGCGGCTCTTGCCGTAGACCCACTTCCGGCCTCGCTTGCCGTCCGGCTTCTCGACCCAGACGTACGCGGCGAAGCCGTTGCGGTACGGGAAGATCGAGCCTTCGCCGTTGGCTCGGGCGCGTCCGGACATCAGGCGGCCTCCTGGCGTTCGACCTGCTCGCGGATGTAGTCGTCGACCCATTCGGGGAGGATGCGCCGGTACTTGCCGTCCTTGATGGAGCGCAGCTCGCCGGTAGCGATCTTCATCTTGACCTTGGAGATCCCGAAGCCGAGCAGGACGGCTACCTCGGCGGGCGAGTACCAGCGGGGGCGGAGGTCGTGGGTCATGCGGCCACCCCCAGCCACGCCTCGTGGGCGAGTTCTTCCCGTCCGATGCGTCTGCTCTCGCGCCGCTGGCGGGCGGCGGTGTTGGCGAGAAGGGCGTCTCCCTCGGTGAGCCAGCCGGAGCCGATGTAGGTGAGGGTGCCGACGGTGATCATGTCGGCCGGTTGGTCGTCCTCTTCGCGCCGGTAGGTGGCGCGGGTGTGGCGGAGCAGGCGGAAGGTGACGGAGTAGCGGCGGGCCTTGGTGAGGAAGTGGCCGCCGAAGCCGAGCATGTGCGCCCACCGGCGCAAGCCGCCGTAGATGTTGGGTTTGGCGTCAAGGCTGCCTTGACGGTCGTTGGCGGTTGCGGCGCCGCTGCTCGTGTCGGTGTGGGTGGGCCTGCCGAGATGCCAGCAGGCGTCGATGAGGCGGGCGACGTGGTCGCCTTCGGGGTCGGCGTAGTCGTCGACCGTGGCCGGGGTGAGCCGGACGGACGAGTGGCCCGTGGCTTCGGTGGCCTTGGTGGCGTACTTGGCGAGGTAGGCGGCCACCTTGCCGTCGGTCAGCTCGCCGCCAACGGTGTTGATGCGTCGGATGTCGACCTGCTCGCCCCAGGCGACCAACCAGCCTTCTGGCTGGTCGGGGTGCGCGGGCGTGGTGACGGTGATCTGCCGGGCGGCGAAGCGGACCGCGTCTTCCAGATCGTCGACAGTGATGCCGGCCGGCGGCGGCACGAGAGCGTCCGGGTCCTCCGGGTCGACGCCGTCGAGGCGCAGCAGGACGTGGAAGTGAACAGCTCCGCGCCGCTGCATCTCGGCGACCTTGCCGTGCGAGACCCGCACGGGTGGCATCCAGCGGACCTTGCCCGAGGCGGTGACGACCCGGACGAAGGGGATGCCGCGTCGGCGGCAGCGCACGGCGAGGCGGCGATCGGCGGCCTGCTTGGTGCGCCGCCACAGTTCTCCAGAGAAGTAGTTCCAGACGGCCTGGTGGGCGTGGTCGTAGCAGTCCAGGCACAACGGCTGACCGAGCCGCGGATCGTCGGCGTCGTGGCGGGCGAAGCACGCCACGGGCCGCCTGTGCGGGCAGGTGCCGGCGTTGCTGCGGGCGCGGCAGGGCGCGGGCCGGCAGTCGCAGCGC
>NZ_JBSGJR010000534.1:0-4809 GCF_053605645.1 Micromonospora sp. NPDC003776 | reverse complement strand
CCCCGGGCCCGCGCCCCCCCCGGCCGCCCCTGGGGGGGCGGCCGGGGCCCGTCCGCGCCCGCCGCCCCCCCCCCGCCGCGACCCGGTCGCCAGGAACGGGGGACCCGGCGTCCGCGTGGTCGCGTCCGGTCAACGGTACGCCGCGTCCCGGTGATCCGCCGCCCGCTCGGGGGCGTCACAGATGGCGGCCCCGTTTCGTTTTCCATCGGTGGCGCTGCCGTGTCGGCGGTCACCACCGGACGGGGCTGCCCTCGGTGACGCCGGGCACGGGGGCAGGCTCGGAACGGTTCATCGGAGGAATCCGGCGAGGTGACGGTCGTGCCCGAACTCATCTCTGATCTCGCGTCGCCGATGTGGGCGTATCTGGTGCTGCTGGCGCTGCTGGCCGCCGACGCGTTCGTACCGGTGGTGCCGACCCAGGTCGTCATGATCACCAGCGGCGCGCTGACCGTCTACGGCGGACTGAACCTGCCGCTCACCATCGCGGTCGGCGCGCTCGGCGTCTTCGCCGGCGACCTCGCCTGCTACCTGCTGGGCCGGACCGCACCGGACCGCCGGCAGGCCCGGCACGTCACGCCGAGCCGGGCCCGCCGGGCCGCCGCCCGGGTCACCCGGGGGCTGCGCGAACCGGGCCCGCTGGTCATCCTGCTCTGCCGCTTCGTGCCCGGGGGCCGGATGGCCGCCTGCTTCTCGGCCGGGCGCAGCCGCTACCCGTACCGCCTCTTCCTGGTCTACGAGGCCGCCGCCGCCACCGGCTGGGCCAGCTACGGAACGCTGGTGGGCCACCTGGGCGGCACGGCGCTGACCCAGTCGGCGTGGCGGCTCGCGGTGATTGGCACCGTGGCGGCCGGCGGGTTCGCCGCGGCCGGCTGGGCGATGACCGCGATCAGCGCGCGCAACAGCCGTACCGAGACCCCGGTCAAGGTCCCGGCCGACTGACCGCGCGACGACGGCTGCCCCCTCTAGGGGACGTCCCGGGGAGCGAAGTGGGTGGCCGACCCGGATCCGTTTCGGGTGGTTCCGGCAGCAGGCTCGGTCCATGCCCGGAATCCAACGCAACGGCCTGCTGGCCCTCGGCGGGATCGCCCTCGCCGCGGTGCTCGCCGTGATCGGTCATCTCGAGGTGAACGACGACCTGAACCCCTGGTCGCTGACCGTCAGCGACTTCGCCGTCTCCGACCGGGGCGGCGTCATCGACGCGGCCATGGTGGTGCTCGCCGCGGCGAGCGTCGTACTCCTGGCGCCGCTGCGCCGGGCCGGGGTGCACCGGCCGGCACGGGTCTTGCTGCTGACCTGGTCCGCGGGCCTGCTGGTCACCGCCGCGATCCCCACCAACGAGCCCGGCACGGCCATGGGCACCGCTGCCTACCTGCACCGGTACGCCTCGGTGGTGGCCTTCCTCGTCCTGCCGGCCGCCGGCTGGCTGCTCGCCGGCCCGCTGGGCGGCCGGACCGGCGGCTGGCTACGCGTCCTCGCCCTGACCAGCCTGATGCTGGCCGGGGCCATGGTCTGGTCGGCGTACCCGGGGGACCGGGCGCTGATCGGCCTGGCCGAGCGCCTGCTCATCATCACCGAGGTCGCGCTGCTCACCGTGGTCGCGGCAACCCTGACCCGCCGCCCCACCGTGACCCCGACGGCCGGCCGCGACCATGGAGTTGTGGCACCCAACGGATGGTGCGCACCCGCATCAGCTGGGCGCCACAACTCCATGATCGACCGGGTCACTCCAGCTCGTGGAGCATGAGCTGGCGGGCGGCCTCGGTGATCGAGCCCGACAGGCTCGGGTAGATGGTGATCGTCTGGGCCAGCTCGTTGACCGTGAGGTTGTTCTCCACGGCCATGGTGATCGGCAGGATCAGTTCGCTGGCCTTCGGCGCCACCACCACGCCGCCGATCACCTGGCCGCTGGCCGGCCGGCAGAAGAGCTTCACGAAGCCGTCCGCCAGGTCGTCCATCTTCGCCCGGGCGTTGCCGGCGAGCGGCAGCATCACCTGACGGGCCGGCACCTTGCCGGCGTCCACCTCGTTCTGCGAGACGCCGACGGTGGCCAGCTCCGGGTCGGTGAAGACGTTCGCCGCAACGGTACGCAGCCGCAGCGGCCGGACCGCCTCGCCGAGCGCGTGCCACATCGCGATCCGGCCCTGCATGGCGGCGACGCTGGCCAACGCGAGGACCCCGGTGCAGTCGCCGGCGGCGTAGATGCCCGGGACGTTGGTCCGGGAGACCCGGTCGACGTTGACGTACCCGCCCCGGGCCAGCTCGACGCCGTACTCGGCGAGGCCCAGGCCGGCGGTGTTGGGGATCGAGCCGACCGTGATCAGCGCGTGCGAACCGACCACCACCCGGCCGTCCTCGAGCACCACCTCGACGCCGTCCCCGATCCGGCGGACCGCCCCGGCCCGGGAGTTGTTGAGGATGGTCATGCCCCGGTTGCGGAACACCCGCTCGATCGCCGAGGCGGCGTCCGCGTCCTCGTGCGGCATGACCCGGTCCCGGCTGGAGACCAGGGTGACCCCGACGCCCATCGCCAGGTACGCGCTGGCGAACTCGGCGCCGGTCACGCCGGAACCGACCACGATCAGGTGCTCGGGCAGCTCGGGCAGGTCGTACACCTGCCGCCAGGTGAGGATGCGCTCGCCGTCCGGCGGGGCGGTGGGGAGCTGGCGTGGCGTGGCGCCGGTGGCGATCAGGACGGTGGACGCCGCGATCGAGTATTCGGGGCGGCCGTCGGCCGGGGTCACGATCACCCGGTGGGTGTGACCGAGCGTGTCCTCGCCCAGTCGGGCGGTGCCCGCCACGAACTCGACCCCGGCCTTGACCAGCTTGTCGTGGATGTCGGCGGACTGGGCCAGGGCGAGCCGCTTCACCCGGTCGTGCACCGCGCCGGCGTCGACGGTGACCGCCTCCAGCCCGTCGGAGTGCACCCCGAACTCCTCGGTGTCCCGGTAGCCGGTGACCACCTGGGAGCTGGCGATGAAGGTCTTGGACGGGACGCAGTCGGAGAGCACGCAGGCGCCGCCGGCCCCCTCCGCCTCGACCACGGTGACATCAGCGTCCAGCTGGGCGGCGACCAGCGCCGCCTCGTACCCGGCCGGTCCCCCGCCGATGATCACGATCTGGCTCACAGCGCTCGCCCCTCGTCAGTGCTCACAGTGACTTTCTTCTCCCCATCGCGCTCGACACGCTCCGTCGTATTCTCCCCCACCCGCCCACCGGGCTATCGTCATCGCCGTGCGTCTGTACGCCGCTTACGGCTCAAACCTGGATCCCGCCCGCATGCGCGCCTACTGCCCGCATTCGCCGATGGTGGGCACCGGCTGGCTGGAGGGGTGGCGGCTCACCTTCGCGGGCGAGGACGTCATCGGCTGGGAGGGCTCGGTCAGCACCGTGGTCGAGTCCGCGGGCGACCGGGTCTTCGTGGCGCTCTACGACATCGACCCGTACGACGCCGCCCAGCTCGACGAGATCGAGGGGGTGACCGCCGGGACGTACCGGAAGCTCACCGTCCGGGTGTCGACGCTGGACGGGGACGTGACCGCCTGGGTCTACGTCTTCGACGGCTACGAGGGCGGCCTGCCGACGTCGTGGTACCTGTCGGAGATCGCGAACGCGGCGGAGAAGGCAGGCGCGCCGGACGACTACGTCACCGAGCTGCGGTCCCGCCCCACCGGCACGGCATCGGCCTAGCGGCTCTCCCACCCCTCCAGTCTGCTCCGCCCGGTTCCCGGGCGGGCCGGCGGCCCCGGAGCCGGGGTCGCGGATCACACCGCCGTGGCGGGGACGCTGCGTTCGTACATGTCGGTCCAGCGCTCCTCGCGCAGCCCGACGGAGCGGTAGAGGGTCACCGGGACGGTCGGGTTGGCCAGGTCGACGCCGAGCCCGGCGCCGGCGCGGCCCTTGGCGGCGTAGACCGCGAAAGCGCGCCGCAGCAGCGCCGCCCCCACCCCGCGCCGCCGGTACGCCGGCAGCACCGAGAGGGTGCGAACCCAGCCCATGTCGTGGTCCAGCGCCTGGTCCGAGGATTGCAGGGCGCCGGCCGGCTCGCCGTCCACCTCGGCGACGAACCACTCGTCCCAGACCTTCCCGTACGACGGGATCAGCTCGCGCCACTGGTCGAAGCCGAGCGGCTCGTAGTCCGGGGTGTCCCGGAACGCGGTGTCGAAGATCAGGTGGAACTCGCGCAGGTCCGACTCGTCATCGGGCCGCAGCGACCGGACGGTCACCCCGGGCGGGGGCGGCGGCTCGGCGGGCAGGTCGGCGAGCGACCGGGCCATCCGGATGTACCGCTTGACCAGGGTGAAGCCCGCCGCGGCGAGCTCCTCCGCCCAGCGGGTCTCCGGGGCGAAGGCGGCGGTACGGGCGGTGAGGGCGGGCAGGCCGCGTTCGGCGGCCCGCTCACCGACCCGGTCGAGCAGCCGCGCCAGCAGCGGGGCGCGCAGGTCGACCCCGCGCTCCGGGTCGACGTAGACCTCGACGAACTCCCGGCCCACCCCGGTCGGGTTGCTCAGGATGGTCCAGCCGGCCGCGACGCCGTCCGGGTCGGTCACCAGCCAGGAGTCGCGGGTCATGTCGACGTGGGGGGCGGTCAGCGCGTCGCGGACGTCCTCGGCGTCGAAGTCCGGGTAGCCGACGGCGAAGGTGTCGGCGGCGTGCACCACCGCCAGGATCGCCGGTACGTCGTCGAGGGTGGGGCGGCGGGCGGTCCAGCCGGCGGGAAGCGTCACGTCGGCGATCCTGGCAGCCCGCCCGCCGTCGCGCCGCTGATTTATCCGCCGCGCAGGTGCAGCCGGGCGGCGGTGAGCAGGTTGA
>NZ_JBSGJR010000533.1:0-4811 GCF_053605645.1 Micromonospora sp. NPDC003776 | reverse complement strand
GCCGCGGCCGCCCACGGCGCGGCGGCCGCGGCGGAGAGCGCGAAGAGCCCGCACGCGACGAGCATCGCGGCACCGGCGCGGCGCAGCGATCGCACCGCGGTGGGCGGGTCGACCACCCGCCGCGCCACCCGCACCTGGGCGAGCATCACCGCCGCGGTGTTCACCACCAGCAGCGCCGCGGCCAGCCAGGACGGGGCGGCGGTGCGGCGCGCCACCCAGAGCGGCAGCACCAGGCTGAGCAGCGGCAGGTACAGCATCATCACCGCGTTCAGGGCGGTGAGCAGCGCGTACCGCCGGTCGCGCAGCACGGTGCGGGGGCCGCCGTCGGACGCCGGCGCAGTGGTCGCGCCGCGCCGGGCCGGGAGCCGGCGCAGCAGGACCGCCGCGCCGAGGAAGGCCACCGCGTCCAGCACCAGCACCGCCCGATACGCCCCGGCGGTGTGCGCCCAGAGCGCCAGGCCGCCGAGGGCCGCCCCGAGGCCCAGCCCGGCGTTGACCACCGACTGGAGCCGGGCCCGCACCTCGGTCCGCCGCTCGGGTTCCACCAGCCGGGCCAGCAGCGCCTGACGGACCGCGCCGAGGCCGGTCTGGCAGCCGGCGTAGAGGCAGGCCACGAGCACGAACACGGCCGGCTGGCGGACCACCAGGAACCCGGCGACGGCCAGCGCGGTGGCGGCGGCCAGCAGCACGGCGACCGTGCGGGCGTCCCGCCGGTCGGCCGTGTGCCCGACCGGCACCCCGGCGAGCAGCCCGGCCGCCCAGCCGACCGAGAGCCCGAGCCCGACCTGCCCGGGCGACAGGCCCACCACCTGGGTGAAGTAGAGCGCGGAGGTGACCAGGAAGGCGCCGTCACCGATCGAGTTGGCCAGCTGGGCCAGCGCGAGGGTGCGCGCCGGTCCGGCGGCGGGCAGCAGGCGGCCGGGCACGGCTCAGCCCTCGATCGGCCGGCGGGTACGCGCCCGCTTCAGTTCGAAGAAGCCGTCGGTGCCGGAGACCAGCAGCACCCCGTCCCAGAGCCGGCCGGCGGCCTCGCCCCGCGGGTACGGCGCCACCACCGGCCCGAAGAACGCGTTCACCCCGCCGTCGACGCCGGGTACGTGGATGGTGGGCGTGCCCAGGTCCTCGCCGACCGGGTCGAGGCCGGCGTGGTGGCTGGCCAGCAGCGCGGCGTCGTGGTCGGTGGTGTCGGCCGCGTCGACCAGTTCCACGGGCAGCCCGACCTCGGTCAACGCCGCCGCGTACAGCTCCCGGCCGATCGGGGCCCGCTCGTGGTGGATCCGGTTGCCCAGCGCGGTGTAGAGGTCGCGCAGCACGTCGGTGCCGTACTTCTGCTCGGCGGCCACGCAGACCCGGACCGGTCCCATGCCCGGCTTAAGCCACTCCCGGTACCACTCCTCCAGCCCTTCGCGCCCCTCGTTGAGCACGGCCAGGCTCATCACGTGGAAACGGACCCGCAGATCGCGGACCCGCTCCACCTCCAGCAGCCAGCGGGAGGCGTTCCAGGCCCACGGGCAGCGCGGGTCGAACCACATGTCGGCGGTCGTCATCGTCGTCTCGGTCCCCTTCACCAGGCGGTTGCAGTACCGACGTTAGGGGGTGGATCGGCCCATTCCGAGGTCCGATCCGGGCGCGATTTGCTGGGCCAATTTACTGCGGACGAGGACCGGCGATCGCTCTTCGGGGAGGCCGCACGACGACGGGCCGGACTCCGCACGCAGGGAGTCCGGCCCGTCGACGGCGCGCGTCGAATCACATGGTGTGTTCCCCGTGCGCGTCGGCGCTGTCGCCCGCGTTGTGCGACTTGCCCGGGGCGCGCGGCACACCGTTGACCGCCGAGGTGTCGTAGGCGAACGTGATGACCGCGGTCGCGATCGCGTCGCTGTTCACGTCGAGCGCCGTGACGTTTACGTTGCCGTACAGCCCGTGCGCGGCGGCGAGTTGCCCGTAGAGCGCGGGGTCGGCTCCGTCGGCCACCGGCGTACGGCTGTCGCACCCCTGGTGGTAGCAGGGGTCGTAGGCGGCACCGGCCACGCCGCCGAAGAGCGCCGCCTCCGCGGCCGTCTTCAGGCCCTCGGCGCCGGTGAAGAGCCCACCGGCCGGGATGTCGACGCCGCGGGCGATGAACGGGCCGTAGTCGGAACGACCGGTGAAGTCGGCCGGCACGGTGGGCAGGCCGCGGGCGGCGAAGAAGGACTCGAAGACCTTCTCGATCTGCGCCGAGCCGGCCGGGCCGGGGCCGGCGCCGGACGCCGCGGAGTCATCACCGTCGTAGACGCCGAAGACGTAGTTCGGCGAGCCGACCATGTCGAAGTTGAGGTAGAGCGCGATGTCGGCCCGCTGTGCCGGCGACAGCGCGGCGACGTAGTGGTTGGAGCCGAGCAGTCCGCCCTCCTCCGCGCCCCACCAGGCGAACCGCACGGCGTTGTTCGGCTTCACCTTCGCCATCTGCAGCGCGACCTCGAGGATCGCCGCGCTGCCGGTGCCGTTGTCGTTGAACCCCGGCCCGGCCGGTACGGAGTCCAGGTGCGCCCCGGCCATCACCACGTTGTCGGTGCGCCCGTCGCGGGTCTGCGCGATGACGTTCTCCGTGTCCCGCAGCTGGGAGATGGTGTCCGCCTTGATCCGTACGGTCAGGCCGGCCGTGCCGGCGAACTCCACACCCCGCTGGTACGAGACGGAGACGACCGGGATGGAGACCGGGGCGCTGAGCGTGCCGGAGAACAGGGAGAACCGGTCCGGGTTGGTGGCCGGGGTGCCGTCGCCCTGGTTCATGATGATCGCCCCGACCGCGCCGGCGGCTGCGGCGTTGGTCGCCTTGACGCCGAAGCCGCAGCCGCCGCGCTGCAGGAGCGCGATCTTGCCGATCAGGTCGGGACCGGTGAAGTCGGTGGCCTCGCAGCCGGAGGTGGAGGTGGCGGGACTGCCGAGGGCGAGGTCCACCGGGACGACCAACCCGGTGACGTCTCCCGCGCCGGAGAACGTCATGAGGTCGTAGTCGACCCCGTCGGTGTAGCCGGTCGGAATCGGCGCGACCTGTGCGAACGACGACGAGAACTCCTGGTAGAACGGGAACTGGAAGGGCTGCCGGGTGACCAGGTAGCCGGCCTGCTCCAGCCGTCCGGCCACATAGTCGGCGCTGGCCGTGAAGCCCGGGGTACCGGAGGCACGGGTCCCGCCGTGCGCGTCGGCGATGGACTGGAACGCGTCGAGGTGCCGGAGCACCCCCTGCACGGTGACCGCCTTGGTGAGCTTGCTGACCGAATTGTTGTTCGGCTCGGCCGCCACGGGGCCGACGAGGAACATGCTTCCGACGACAGCACCGGCGACCACGCCGGCGAGGGCTTTCCGGGAAGACACCACGATGTGTCGCACCTCCTTGGACGAGGGAACGCCGGGCCGCCTCGCACGGCGTTCCCCGCACTGTAGACGCAGGTCACAGCACCCGGAAGGGTCCACCTGGGTCGATTCGTCGGTTCGCTCCGCCGCTCCGGGACCGCCCCTTCGCCCGGCGACACGGACGGTTCGGCCTGATTCAGGGCGACCCCGTTGACGTGTTTGGGCACCGGTGCGGTGGGAAGACACGCGCGCCGCGCGGGCCGAATCGGCCCGACGTCGCCGGGCGACGCCCACCACCGGCCCGGCCGCGGCGGACCGCGAGGAGGAGCGATGGCCCAGGCGGCCACCAGACCGAGCAGCGCGAGGAAGGCCACCGGGGCGCGCAAGGCCCCGATGCCGAACAAGACCGCGGCGAAGAAGGTCGCGACCGCCACCAAGCGGGCGACCGCCGCGACCGCGGCGAAGACGCCCGGCGGGAAGCCCACCCCGACGACCGCCCGGGCGGCCAGGAAGAAGGACACCTCGGCCACCACCGCCACACCCACCCGGCGGCCGACCGCCAAGGCCACCGCGGCGAAGAAGGCCACCACCGCGAAGAAGGCGACCACGGCGAAGACGGCGCCGGCGACCAGGGCGGCGGCGAAGAAGGCCCCGGCGACGCGGGCCACCGCCAAGAAGACCACCGCGAAGAAGGCGCCGGCGAAGAAGGGCACCGCCCGCAAGACCACGGCGAAGAAGGCCGCGGCCACCGCAAGGGCCCGGACCGTCGCCGCGACGCGGACGCCGGCGAAGAAGGCGACCACCATGGAGTCGTTCGGCAACCGGCGTACGGCCCGCACGAGCGCCCGCTGAGAGCGGTACGGCGGGCCGGTCAGGGCGCGGTGAGCAGGGCGACCCGCTCGGTGGCGAGCGCGCCGAGGTGACGGGCGAGCTCGTTCGCTTCGCCGGCGAGCCGGTCCCGCAGCCGGGCGACCGCCGTCCCGGCCCGGTCGACCGACTCCTGGGCCCGCCGGATGCGGCCGCGCACGGCCAGGTCGGTGAAGATGTTGTCGAGGAAGATGTCGGTGAAGCGGGTCAGCTCGCCCAGCTCCAGCTGCGGCGCGAGCCATTGCCCGGACAGGTCGGCCAGCTCTGCCCGGAGCGCCGCCAGCCGCCGGTCCGCGAGCCGGGCCGCCGCGGCGGCGTCGTCCATCCGGCCGTGCTTCATCATGCTGCTGATCGCCCCGCCACCGAAGAACGTGTCGTAGGTGGACCAGTTGTCCGCCCTGCCCAGCTGGTCGCGTACCGCGGCGAGGGCGTCGCGGGCGGCGACGGCGGCGCGGGCGGCCTCGTCGACGTGCCGGGCCCGCGCGGTGAGCCGGTCCCGTTCGGCCGCGATCGCGGCCAGGCGGCCGGCCCGGGGTTCTCCGTCGGCGAGAAGCCGGCGCTCCCGCTCGTCGAGCAGGGCCGCGTACGCCTGCGGCGCGCCGGCCAGC
>NZ_JBSGJR010000532.1:0-4813 GCF_053605645.1 Micromonospora sp. NPDC003776 | reverse complement strand
GTGGACCGGGGGCCTCGGTGTGTCGGGTGGTCAGGCCGCGGCGAGCGGCTGGCCGCCGAGGGTGCCCGCGTCGACGTCGGCCGGGCGCAGCGCCAGGGCGAGCACGTCCGCGACGTCGGCGAGGGTGTGGATGGTCAGCGCCTCCCGCACCTCGGTGGGCAGGTCGTCAAGGTCCGGCTCGTTGCGCTTCGGGATGATCACCTCGGTCAGGCCGGCCCGGTGGGCGGCGAGCAGCTTCTGCTTCACGCCGCCGATGGGCAGCACCCGGCCGGAGAGGGTCACCTCGCCCGTCATCCCGAACTCCGGCCGGACCGGCCGGCCGGTCACCAGCGACGCCAGCGCGGTGACCATGGTGATCCCGGCGCTCGGGCCGTCCTTGGGCACCGCGCCCGCCGGGAAGTGCACGTGGATCCGCCGTCCGGCGAGGGCGTTCGGGTCGATGCCGAGGCGCCGCCCGTTCGACCGCAGGTACGACAGGGCGATGTGCGCCGACTCCTTCATCACGTCGCCGAGCTGGCCGGTGAGGGTCAGCCCCGGCTCGCCCTCCATGCTGGTGGCCTCGATGAAGAGCACGTCGCCGCCGGCGCCGGTGACCGCCAGTCCGGTGGCCACGCCGGGCACCGCCGTACGCTCCGCCGACTCCGGGGTGAACTTCGGCCGCCCCAGGTAGCGGGCCAGGTTTCCGGTGTCCACCCGGACCGGCGTCGGGTCGGCGGCCAGCGCCACGGTGACCTTCCGCAGGATCTTGGCGAGGGCCCGTTCCAGCTGCCGCACGCCCGCCTCCCGGGTGTACTCGCCGGCGATCAATGCCAGCGCCTCCTCCGCGACGGTCACCTCGTCGGCGGTCAGCCCCGCCCGTTCCCGCTGCCGGGGCAGCAGGTGGTCCCGGGCGATGGCCACCTTCTCGTCCTCGGTGTAGCCGTCCAGGGTGACCAGTTCCATCCGGTCCAGCAGCGGGCCGGGAATGGTCTCCACCACGTTGGCCGTGGCCAGGAAGAGCACGTCGGACAGGTCGAGGTCGACCTCGAGGTAGTGGTCGCGGAAGGTGTGGTTCTGCGCCGGGTCGAGCACCTCCAGCAGGGCCGCCGCCGGGTCGCCGGAGTAGCCGGCGGCCAGCTTGTCGACCTCGTCGAGGAGCACCACCGGGTTCATCGAGCCGGCCTCACGCAGGGCGCGGACGATCCGGCCGGGCAGCGCGCCGACGTAGGTGCGCCGGTGGCCGCGGATCTCCGCCTCGTCCCGGACGCCGCCGAGGGAGACCCGGACGAAGTTGCGGCCGAGCGCCCGCGCGATGGACTCGCCGAGGCTGGTCTTGCCGACCCCGGGCGGGCCGGCGAGGGCGAGCACGGCGCCGGAGCCGCGACCACCGACCACGCCGAGGTTGCGCTCGGCGCGCCGGTTGCGCACCGCGAGGTACTCCAGGACGCGCTCCTTCACATCGGCCAGGCCGGCGTGGTCGGCGTCGAGCACCGCCCGCGCCGCCGCCAGGTCGGTGTTGTCCTCGGTACGGGTGCTCCACGGCATCTCGAGGACGGTGTCGAGCCAGGTACGGATCCAGCCCGCCTCCGGCGAGGCGTCGCTGGCCCGCTCCAGCTTGCCGACCTCGCGCAGGGCGGCCTCGCGAACCTTCTCGGGCAGGTCGGCGGACTCCACCCGGGAGCGGTAGTCGGCGGAGCCGTCCGGCTCGTCCTCGCCGAGTTCCTTGCGGATCGCGGCGAGCTGCTGACGCAGCAGGAACTCCCGCTGGGACTTCTCCAGCCCCTCGCGGACGTCGCTGTTGATCTGCTCGGTGACCTCCTGCTCGGCCAGGTGGTCCTTCACCCAGCCGACCAGCAGCTCCAGCCGGGCGGTGACGTCCGGGGCGCCGAGCAGCTCGGTCTTCTGGGCCAGGGTGAGCCAGGGCGCGTAGCCGGCCGCGTCGGCCAGCTCGGAGAGGTCGGTCATCCGCTCCATGGCGTCGATGACCTGCCAGGCGCCGCGCTGCTGGAGGACCGAGGTCATCAGGGCGCGGTACTCGCGGGCGAGTTCCCGGGCCTTCCCGGCCGGGGCGGGTTCGTCGAGTTCGGTCGCCTCCACCCAGAGCGCGGCACCCGGCCCCGGCACGCCGGAGCCGATGCGGGCGCGGGCGAGGCCGCGGATCACGGCGGCGGGCTCGCCGCTGGGCAGCCGACCCACCTTCTCGATGGTGGCGATCACGCCGACGGAGCCGTACTCACCGTCGATGCGGGGCACGGCGAGGAGGGTCTTGTCGCCGCTGGCGCGGGCCGCGTCGACCGCGGCCTGGGTGGTCGGGTCGAGGGTCACCGGGATGACCATGCCGGGCAGCAGGACGGCGTCGGTCAGCGGAAGTACCGGAAGAGTTGCCATCGAACACCTGCTATCACGTTGAGTTGAGCGTGTCAGACTCAAGTAACAAAGCGTTCCCCTTGTTCCGGGTTGTGACCCACGCCACTTTCCAGTCCGCCACGGCCGGCCGGCGCCCGGGGCGCGCCATTCCCGCGAGCCGGATTAGCCGACTCGCCGAATGGCGAACGGCCAGTATTGTTGCGAATTTGCCGCGCGATACGTCAAACTCTTAGCCACACCCCGCCCGACACAGGGAGTAATGGCGATGGCAAGGAAAGTAATCACAGTTCTGACCGACGACCTGGACGGCGGAAAGGCCGACCGGACCGTCGAGTTCAGCCTGGACGGCGTGGCGTACACGATCGACGTCTCGGACGAGAATGCGGGCGTCCTGCGCAAGGCCCTGGACCCGTACATCAGCGCTGGCAGGCGGATGGGGCGCGGGCCGGTGGAGAGCGGCCGGGCCACCCGGCGGACGACCCGTCCGGCCACCTCCGGAATGGACCGCGAGCAGAACCGCGCCATCCGGGAATGGGCGACCAAGAACGGCTACGAGATTTCCGAGCGGGGCCGCATCCCGGTGTCGGTGGTGGAGGCGTACAAGAACCGCTGAACCCTCCCGGCTCACCGTCGGGCACCCCGGGGTCACGCTGAGAAATCGGCGTGACCCCGATCCGCTTTTCCCACGTCCACAATTTTCTGCCGCGACCTGCCCGCCCTCGCTCGGGCCCAACGACGGCCGGGCCGCCCGGGTACGTCCCGGACGATCCCGGCCGCGCGACCGGTCAGTTGACCCGGATCCGCACCACGTCGAAGGCCGGGGTCTGATTGGCCCGCTCCATCATCGGGATGCGGTGCGAACCGTCGCCGGCCCACACCGCGCACTGGGCGACACCCGACTGCGGCAGGCCGGGAATCTGGATGAGCACGTCGTCCGGCTGGGCGCTGCCCTTGCCGTCCTCGGTGGCCACGAAGAACGCCGGCACGTCCTGGGGGTTCGGCGGCTGGCGGAGGCTGTTCAACATCCGGCACGCGGTGTGGAAGTGGCCGCGTACCAGACCCTGGTCGTTGAGCAACGAGCTCTCCAGGTAGTAGCCACCCTGGCCGGCGGCGAGGAAGCGGTCCCGCACCAGGTTGCGGGTGGTGACCCGGAGCGTGAACGGCTGGTTCCGCCGGACCTGCCCGGGGAACTGGGTGATGAGCAGCGACGGGTTGTTCGCCGCCGCGCCGACCTCACCGAAGGCGGTGCTCACGCACCGGTTGCCGGCCTGGAAACCGTCGTGCGGCTGCAACCGGCTGTTGATGCAGTCCTTGGCGAGCACGCCCAGACCATTCCCGTTGTTGTTCCCGCCGTTGTTGTTCCCGCCGTTCTGGCCACCGTTGTTGTTGCCGCCACCGTTCTGGCCCCCGTTCTGGCCGTCGTTGTTGTTCCCACCGTTCTGGCCGCCGTTCTGCGGATTGTCGGCCAGCGCGCACTGAGCGAACTGGTCGAGCCCCTCCGGCCGTGGCGCGACCCGGCCGATCGCGGTGGCGATCCGGTTCAGCGCCGCGGTCCGCTTGTCGGCCAGCGGCCGCAGGATCGCGTTGTTGAGGAAATCCTGGCCGCTGCGGCCGCCGTCGGCGGCGAGCCGCCGGTTGGCCTCGGCGATCTGGGCGTCCAACAGGGCGAGGTTGCGGTCCACCTCGGCGCGCGCCTGATCGGGTACCTGCGGCAGCCGGCTCTTCACGTCGGGGCAGGTCACCACCGGTGTGCCGGCGCCGGCACCGCCGCCCCGGGTCTGCTGGCACTCGGCGGCGGACAACTGCCCGTCACCCCAGTGGTTGCGCACCCAGCGACCGTTCTGCCAGGTCCGGGTGGTGCTGCCCTGGCCGTTCGGCGCGGTCGCCCCCGGGCTCGCCCCGGTGCAGGCCACCGGGGCGGTACGGACGTTCGTCCGCCGGTCCTGGGCGGACGAGATCTGGGTGACGGCGACGACTCCGCCGAAGACCGCGAGCGTGCCGACCACGGCCAGCAGCCGCTTGCTCCGCGCGTTACCGGATGACCGGCGCGCCCGTGTGGACCTGCGCATAGAAATGCTCTCCTTCTCGATCCGGTAGTTGACTCGTGACCCCGGCGGACCGACGGAATTCGGGGTGCGGAGCACTGCGACGTTCCGGTTGCACGTCGACGGTCGACGATGCCCTTTCCGCACCGTCGCCGCGCCTTCCGGTGCGGTAGGGAAGACCTGGCGTCCATTCGCGCATGGGTACGGAACGGCCACGGCGAAGGTTCAACCGTGCTCGGGAGAATTCGGGGAGCGATGCCCGCGGGGTGCGGGCGGACGGCCCCGGGAGGCGCGCCGGGTCAGTCGGCGCAGAGGTGGTCGAAGGCGAAGCCGCCCTCGAGTTCGTCCCGGCGCGCGGCCAGGCGGCGGATCTGCGCGCGCAGCTCGTCGCGGTCGACCAGCGGCGGCTCGGCGCCCTCGCC
>NZ_JBSGJR010000531.1:0-4858 GCF_053605645.1 Micromonospora sp. NPDC003776 | reverse complement strand
CGCTCGACCCGCTCTCCGTGCTGGTGGACAAGTCGATGGTGCTGGCCGAGCCGCGCGCCTCGGGGAGCACCTACCGGATGCTCGACCCGATCCGGCCTGGACCCGGCTCGGCAGCGCGTACCGGCCCGCGCACCTGACCCGGGCGCTGGAGGACGAGCGGGCCCTGTTCGAGCACCGGGCGATGATCCGGCCCATGACCGACCTGGGGCTGTACCTCGCCGACATGGCGACCTGGCCGGAGGAGCCCCGCCGTCGCGACTGGCTGGCCGCCAACGACGCGTTCCGCCGGTACGTGCTCGACCTGCTGCGCGACTCGGGGCCGCTGCTCAGCCGGGACGTGCAGGACCGCAGCGTGGTGCCCTGGCCGTCGACCGGCTGGACCAACAACCGCAACGTCACGCAGATGCTGGAGTTCCTCGCCGCGCGCGGCGAGATCGCCATCGCCGGCCGGATCGGCCGGCAGCGCCGGTGGGACCTGGCCGAGCGGGTCTACCCCACCGGCACGCCCGCCGTCCCCGCCGAGGAGGCCCGGCGGGCCCGCGACGAACGGCTGCTCCGCTCGCTCGGCGTCGCCCGCCCGCTGGTCGTCGGCGAGGCCGGCGAGCCGGCGGAGATCGAGGGTACGTCCGGCGCCTGGCGGGTCGACCCGGCCGCGCTGGACGGCGCGCCGTTCACCGGGCGCACCGCCCTGCTCTCCCCCTTCGACCGGCTGGTGCACGACCGCAGGCGGGCGCTGGAACTCTTCGACTTCGATTACCGCCTGGAGATGTACGTGCCGAAGGCGCAGCGCCGCTGGGGCTACTTCGCCCTGCCGGTGCTGCACCACGACCGGCTGGTCGGCAAGGTCGACGCCACGGCCGACCGGAAGGGCAAGGCGTTCCGGGTGGACGCGATCCACGAGGACGTGCCGTTCACCCCGGGAACGACCGCGGCCGTGCACGCCGAACTGGCGGCGCTGACGTCCTGGCTCGACCTGCCGGAGCTGCGTCTGCCGTAGCGGGTCGCGGTGGGTCCACACTGCAGGGATGACGGAACGGCTCGCCCCTGTCCTGCGCACCACCGACGCGAACGCCGCCGTGGCCTGGTACGCCCGGCTCGGCTTCGCCAAGCAGTGGGAGCACCGCTTCGCGCCCGATCTGCCGCGGTACGTGAGCATCGCCCGGGGCGCGATGGAGATCCACCTGTCCGAGCACACCGGAGACGCCCGGCCGGACACGCTCCTCTATCTCTACGTCGACGACGTCGACGCGGTGGCGGCGGCGTTCGGTGGGGCCGAGGTCGAGGTGATGGACTGGGGGCGGCAGTTCATGGTGACCGACCCCGACGGCAACCGCCTCCGCGTGGGCACGGTCCCGGCCACCTGAACGCGGTGCGGGGGCCGCCGGTAGGTTGCCCCCGTGGCGACGAGGGCGGAGTCCGGACACCGGAACGCAAGGGTCGGACTGCTCCAGGTCTGCGCGGCCGGCGTCCTCTGGGGGACCGGCGGGCTGGTGGTCACCGTGCTGCACGAGCGCGCCGGACTCGGCGCGATGACGGTCAGCGCCTACCGGATGGCGCTGGCCGCCGTGGCGCTGGTCGGCTTCGCCGTGGTGACCCGCCGGTCCGGCGGCGTGCTCGCGACCATGCGTGCCCATCCCGTGCCGGCTGTCCTGGTCGGGTGCGGCACCGCCCTGTATCAGGGCCTGTACTTCGTCTCCGTCCTGCTGGTCGGCGTCAGCGTCTCGACCGTCGTGTCGCTCGGCCTCGCGCCGATCCTGGCCGCCGGCTGGGAGCACGCCACCGCCCGGTCCCGGCCCTCCGCGCGGGAGCTGGGCGTCCTGGCGGCCGCGCTGGCCGGCCTGGTGTTGATCAGCCTGGCCGCAGGGCACGGCCCGCCGGCACCCGGCCACCGACCGGGCCTCGGACTCGTCCTCGCCGTCGCCGCCGGGGCCACGTACGCGGCGACGACCGTGCTGGGACACACCCTGGCCCAGCGGGTCGACGCCGTACCCCTGACCACCTCTGCCACCGTGGTCGGCGCGGTGGCCCTGCTCCCCTTCCTGGGGATCGCCGCCACGGCGGGCGAACCGGTCCGCACCACGGACCCCGCCTCGCTCACCCTGCTGGCGTACCTCGGCGTCGCGACGATGGCCCTGGCGTACGGCCTGCTCTACGCCGGGCTGCGGACGACCTCCGGAGCGGCCGCCACCGTCGCCACCCTCGTCGAGCCGCTCTCCGCGGCCCTCCTCGCGGCCCTGCTCCTGGGCGAGCGACTGGCCTGGCCCGCGCTGCTCGGCGGTGCCCTCATCCTGGCCGCGGTCGTCGCCCTCCGCCCGACGGAAGAGAACCGCGCTCCCGCCTGACAGACGAAGTCACGCGGCACGGCCGGCACAGCCGACTTGCCACCACGCAGCGCTTGACGTCACGCGCCGGTATTCGACCTCGACTCTGATTCTCTCTGTTCCTGCAGCGACTGTCGCCGGCCGAAGCCATACGACCACTGGATGGCGAGCATGCCTACGCCCGTCAGCAGCCAGACGACGAAACCCCAGTGCAGCAGCAGCCCGACGCCCGCTGTGAGGTAGAGCGCCCAGCCGACGAGAGCCGATAGCCTGCGACGGCGAGGGTGCGTCACGACATGATCCTAAATCAGCCAACCAAGGGGAAGTGTTCGCCAAGCCGCGCCGCCGCGTGCCCATCCTCTAGTCAGCAGCAGTGGACAGCGGCGGGCCGCCGGGGAAGCACCAGGTCAGCCACCACATGACGGCAGCCGACCTGGTGGGCGACGGACGAGTCGACCTGTACGCCGGATTCTGTGACCGACGCGGCCCGAGGGCGCGTCGGCGGCGGCCATCCATCTCGGCCTGCCGTCGCCGGCAGGCTCCAGCGGCCTACCCGCAGACATCGGGCGGGCCGCCCTCAAGCGTCTGCGCGGGTCGTCATCTTGCGGTGACGGCCCTTTCTTGGCCTTGCTCCGGGTGGGGTTTACCGAGCCATCCCGGTCACCCGGGATGCTGGTGGGCTCTTACCCCACCGTTTCACCCTTACCGTCCCGTTTCGGGCCGGCGGTCTGTTTTCTGTGGCACTGTCCCGCGGGTCACCCCGGGTTGCCGTTAGCAACCACCCTGCCCTGTGGAGTCCGGACGTTCCTCGGCGACGGGCCGCAGCCCGTCGACGCGACCGCCCGGTCGACTCGTCCGTCGCGCACTCATCCTAACGACGCGGTCGCCGCCCTCATTTCCCACCCGGCGGCATCGCGGTCACTCAGCGGATGTCGATCGTCAAAACGCCCAGCCCGCATACGCCCGTCGGCGACTCGGTCAGCACCGGACGGCCCTCGGGCCACTCGGGATCAGGCCGGCCGAGCACCACAGCGTGGGCCAGTTGCCAGTCGACCCCCTGCTTCACCAACTGCCCCACGGCGAGTGCGCCCGAGTACCGCAGCTCGACGACGACGTCCATCATCGGCAGCGCACCGATGTGCTCGTCCAGCGCTGTGTGGTACCCGCAAGGTACAGCGCCGGCACGAACAGCCGCCTGCCGTGCTCGGCGTGCGCGCGGACCACGAGGGCGGACAGCATCCGGTGTCCGGCCCCGAACGCAAGGAGGGCGGTGGTGTCCGGTTGTGGCGCTCGGCGTGGGAACAGTTCGACCTGGTCCGCATCATCGGCTACAGACAACGCTGGCGCGGCGGGCACACCACCCGCGCGCCACGCTGGTATCCGTCCACCAGGATGTGCAGCGCCTGCCGCACCACCGGCCCCGCCCTACCCCTGCAGGTACGCGTCTTCTGCTGCCACGAGTGCGGGCACACCGCCGACCGGGACATCAACGCGGCGGTCAACCTCGCCGTCTGGGCCGAGCAACACCACGCCCAGACCCGGGACCCCGAAGCACGAGGCCCGGTCACCAACGCCTCCCGAGAGGACGGCTCTGGCCAGCGCCCACGCGCCGGCGAAACCAGCCTCAACGACGGAGGAACCCCACCGCCACGAACACCCGTGACGGCAAGGACGCCCGAGAAGGGCGGTGCCTCATGACCCAACCGAGTTTTGAGACACGCTGTAGCCTCCGGTAACCATGAACCTCTCCGACGCCGCGCTCCTGCTCGCCGCCGGTCTCGCCGCGGGCACGGTGAACGCGGTGGCCGGGGGCGGCTCGCTGATCACCTTCCCGGCGCTGATCGCCATCGGCCTGCCCCCGATCCCGGCGAACGTCAGCAACTCGGTGTCGGTCTTCCCCGGGTACGTGGCCAGTGTGGCGGGCAGCCGGATGGACCTGCCGCCGGCCCGCCGGGTGGCGCTGCTGATCCCCACCACCATCGTGGGCACGCTGATCGGTTGCGTGCTGCTGCTGGCCACCCCGGCGCGGGCGTTCGAGCTGGTGGTGCCGTTCCTGGTGCTGGGCGCGACCGCCGTGCTGGCCTTCCAGGACCCGCTGCGCCGGCTGGTCGGCCACCCGGCCGACCTCAGCCCGCGCCGCCGCACGGTCACCGTGCAGGCGATGGTCGCGTTCGGCTCGGTGTACGGCGGCTACTTCGGCGCCGCGCTCGGCGTGATGCTGGTGGCCGGGCTCGCCCTGGTGCTGGACACGACCCTGGCCCGGGTGAGCGCGATCAAGAATCTGCTCTCCGCCACGGTCGGACTGACCACGCTGGTGGTGTTCGCCCTCTTCGGCCCGGTGAACTGGGCGGCGGTCGCGGTGGTCGCGCCGGCCACCCTGGTCGGCGGGTACGCGGGCGCCAAGCTGGTCCGTCGGCTGCCGCCGGTGGTGCTGAAGACCATGATCGTGGTGTTCGGCACGGTGATCGGCCTCTACCTGCTCTACCGCGCCCTACGCTGAGCCCCCTGAACGACGGACCGCCCCGGCGCGACAGTGC
>NZ_JBSGJR010000530.1:0-4859 GCF_053605645.1 Micromonospora sp. NPDC003776 | reverse complement strand
GGCGTCGGTCTCCGGGCCGCCCTCGGCAGCGGCCGGCGTGATCGGCTCCGCCTCGGTCGGCCGCTCCGCCGTCGCGGCCTCGCCCGCCTGGGCGATCGGCTCGGCGGCCACCGCGTCGACGTCGACCTCCACCGGCTGCTCGGCGGTGGCCGGCAGGACGGTGGTCGTCCCGGTACGGGCCGCCTCCACCGCCACCTGGGCCGTCTCGGCGCCGCCGAAGAGCCGCGGCAGCGTCTCGCTGTGCGCGGCGCGCAGCTCGTCGAGGCCGATCCGGAACTGGCCGTGCACCTCCAGGGCGCCGCCGGCCGGGTCGGTGACCCCGATGAACTCCCACGGCACGCCGTGCTCGGCGCAGAGGGCGGTGAACGCCTTCTCGTGCCCGCGCGGCACCGACACCAGCACCCGCCCGGCGGACTCGCTGAACAGGAAGACGAACGGCATCGAGCCGCCGGCGAACTGCTCCGGCACCGCCACCCGGGCGCCGACGCCGCGGCGCAGGCAGGACTCGACCAGGCTCTGGGCGAGACCGCCGTCGGAGAGGTCGTGCGCGGAGCTCAGGTGCCCCACCCGGGCGGCGGCGGCCAGCAGCTGCCCGAGCTGCCGCTCGCGGGCCAGGTCGACCTGCGGCGGGATGCCGCCGAGGTGCTCGTGGGTCACCCAGGCCCACTCCGAGCCGGAAAGCTCGACGTGCGTCTCACCGAGCAGGAAGAGCTGGTCGTGGTCGCCGGCCGGACGGGGCACGAAGCCCATCGGCACCCGGTCGGCGACGTTGTCCAGCACGCCGAGCACGCCGACCACCGGGGTCGGGTGGATCGCCGCGGCGCCGGTCTGGTTGTAGAAGCTGACGTTGCCGCCGGTGACCGGGATGCCCAGCTCCAGGCAGCCGTCCGCCAGGCCGCGGACGGCCTCGGCGAACTGCCACATCACCGCCGGGTCCTCCGGGGAGCCGAAGTTGAGGCAGTTGGTGACCGCGATCGGCGTCGCACCGGTCACCGCCACGTTCCGGTACGCCTCGGCCAGCGCGAGCTTCGTCCCGTGGTACGGGTCGAGGCGCGCGTACCGGCCGTTGCCGTCGACGGAGAGGGCGACCCCGAGGCCGGTCCGCTCGTCGATCCGGATCACGCCGGAGTCCTCCGGCTGGGCGAGCACCGTGTTGCCCAGCACGTAGCGGTCGTACTGCTCGGTGACCCAGGTCTTGTCGGCCAGGTTGGGCGACGCGATCATCCGCAGCACGGTCTCGCGCAGCGCCTCCGGGTTGCTCGGCCGGGGCAGCGTCTCGGCGCGGTCGGCCTGGAGCAGGATGAGGTCGGCCGGCTCCCGCATCGGGCGCGCGTAGACCGGTCCGTCGTCGACCAGGGAGCCCGGCGGCACGTCCACCACGAGCCGGTCCCGCCAGGTGATCAGCAGGCGACCCGGCTGGCCGTCCGGCGCGGGCGGGGTGACCTCACCGATGGCGGTGGCCAGCACGCCCCACTTCTCGGCCGTCTTGAGCACCGCCTCCAGCTTGTCCGGGGCGACGACCAGCAGCATCCGTTCCTGCGACTCGCTGGCCAGGATCTCGTGCGGCTCCATCGAGGGCTCACGCAGCGGCACCCGCTCCAGCCACACCCGCATGCCGGTGCCGGCCGCCGCGGCGGTCTCGGTGAGCGCGCAGGTCAGCCCGGCGCCGCCGAGGTCCTGGATGCCGACCACCAGCTCGGCGTCGTACAGCTCGAGGCAGGCCTCGATCAGCAGCTTCTCGGTGAACGGGTCGCCCACCTGGACCGACGGGCGGCGCTGCTCGCTGCCCTCGTCGAAGGTGGCGCTGGCCAGCACCGACACGCCGCCGATGCCGTCGCGGCCGGTCTTGGCACCCATCAGCACCACGACGTTACCGGGGCCGGCGGCCTCCTTCTTCTGCAGCCGGTCGACCGGCAGCACGCCGAGGCAGAGCGCGTTGACCAGCGGGTTGCCCTGGTAGCAGGGGTCGAAGACGACCTCACCGCCGATGTTGGGCAGGCCCAGGCAGTTGCCGTAGCCACCGACGCCGGCCACCACGCCGGGGAGCACCCGGGCGGTGTCCGGGTGGTCGGCGGCGCCGAAGCGCAGCGGGTCCATCACCGCGACCGGGCGGGCGCCCATGGCGAGGATGTCCCGGACGATGCCGCCCACGCCGGTCGCCGCGCCCTGGTACGGCTCGACGAAGCTCGGGTGGTTGTGCGACTCGACCTTGAAGGTCACCGCCAGCTCGTCGGAGACCCGGACCACGCCGGCGTTCTCCCCGATGCCGGCGAGCAGCCGGTCGCTCGGCGGGGCCTTCTCGCCGAACTGGCGCAGGTGCACCTTGCTGGACTTGTAGGAGCAGTGCTCGCTCCACATGATCGAGTACATGGCCAGCTCGGCCTGGGTGGGCCGGCGGCCGAGGATGTGCCGGATCCGGTCGTACTCGTCGTCACGGAGGCCCAGCTCCGCGTACGGCTGGAGCTCAGCCGGGGTCTCGACGGCCTGCGGCACGGTGTCCACGCCGCGGGCCCAGTCGTCGACCGGGCCGCCCTGCGGCGCGACGGCCGGCGTCTCCCGCAGGGCCGGGTCCGGGTGGGTGGTCATGACCTCTCCTCGCTGCGCTCGCCGCCGTGGCGGCGGGTGAGCCGACCGATGTTTCCGCCGCGCACGGTCACGGGAGCGATCTTGTTTCGGGACTGCGCTCGCAGGCCCGGCTCGCTCCGCATGCTCACGCGGGCGCCCCCACCAGGTGCTTGAGCACCGAGGTGAAGAAGCCGAGACCGTCCAGGGAGGGGCCGGTGAGCGCCTCCACCGCGTGCTCGGGGTGCGGCATGATGCCGACCACGTTGCCGGCCTCGTTGGTGATCGCGGCGATGTCGCGCTGCGAACCGTTGGGGTTGCCGCCGAGGTAACGGGCGACCACCCGGCCCTCGGCCTCCAGCCGGTCCAGCGTCGCCGGGTCGGCGACGTAGCAGCCCTCGCCGTTCTTGACCGGGATCAGCACCTCCTGGCCGGCCTGGAAGGCGTTCGTCCAGGCGGTGCCGACGGCCTCGATCCGGAGGACCTGGTCCCGGTTGCGGAAGTGCAGGTGCTGGTTGCGGGTGAGCGCGCCGGGCAGCAGGTGGGCCTCGCAGAGGATCTGGAAGCCGTTGCAGATGCCGAGCACCGGGAGACCGCCCCGGGCGGCGTCCACGATCGTCTCCATCACCGGGGCGAACCGGGCGATGGCGCCGCAGCGCAGGTAGTCGCCGTAGGAGAAGCCGCCGGGCAGGACGACGGCGTCCACCCCGTACAGCCCCGGGTCGCCGTGCCAGAGCCGGACCGGCTCGGCGCCGGCGATCCGCACGGCGCGCGCCGCGTCCCCGTCGTCGAGCGAGCCGGGGAAGGTGACCACACCGACCCGGGCGGTCACGAGTGGGCGTCCGCGGTCTCGTCGGTCTCGACCAGGCGGACGGCGAAGTCCTCGATGACCGGGTTGGCGAGCAGCTTGTCGGCGATCTCCCGGGCCCGGTCCAGGTCCGGTTCGCCGGTGAACTCGATCTCGATCCGCCTGCCGATCCGAACCGAGGCGACGTCGCTGACGCCGAGCCGGGGCAGCGCGTTTGCGACGGCCTGGCCCTGAGGATCGAGGATCTCGGGCTTGAGCATGACGTCGACGACGACGCGAGGCACGGGGCACTCCTGACTGTGTACGCAGTTGGGTGCCGGCCCATCACGGGCGAGCGCAGCCAGCCTACCTGGCAGATACCGCCTGGCCCGAACCGGCCGGGGCCAGTCCAGGCAGTGATCGACGTGACCGGCCGTACGGGTGGAAGGCCGATGCGGGTTCGTTGCCAGCTCGATACGGATTCGTTGCCGGGCCACCCGCCACGACCCCGACGGCAGCCCTCCTCACCAGGCATTTTCCTGGTCCGGGGCCGTTCGCGGACCGATTTCCGACAGACCGCGCCCAGATCGCCCGAGGTGGACGCGATGGATCAAGTGATATCGATCGGAATCTTGTGACGGACCTCGCCACACCCCTGACATGCATTGCCAAGCGTCGATGAGTTCCTTGATCCGTCCTGCCCGGCACCCCGAACGGCCTCCCAGCGCGGTCAGCACCGCCACGGTGAGTCTGGCCGGCAGCAACCCGCCGACGGCGTGAGCATCCAGAACTACGGCAGTGTCGCGTACAACCGGGCCTGGATCACCTCGGTGGCCGGTGTCTGACGGTTAGGACCCGGTCGGCGCGGATGGGTCGGTGGCGTCCCGCCCGTCCGCGCCGCGCCGTTTTGCAGCATCCGATCAGGTGAACACGGCTCACGAACCGGCCGCCGGACGGCTGACAGCATCGGAACCGTGCTGGTCGTGACGACGGATCAACTGCCCGGCTACGAGATCCGCCAGATCCTCGGCGAAGTGGTCTCCTCGATGGCGAGGACCCGCAATCCCTACCGCGAGGGGGTCAAGAACCTGCGGGGTGGCGCCTACGACCCGATGGCGCCCGACAACCTCACCCGCTGGCGTACCGACTCGGTGGCCCGGCTCGGCGAGGAGGCCCGGCGGCTGGGCGCGAACGCGGTGATCGGCATGCGCTTCGACAGCCGGGACTGCGGCGAGATGTGGATGGAGATCTGCGCGTACGGCACGGCGGTGATCGTGGTGCCAAAGACCCCGGACGTCATGCCGCCCGACCAGCCCATGATCGCAGCCGAGACGGCCCACGACCCGGAGATCGCCGAGGCCCCCGGCGGCATCGCCGAACCGGCCTCCGCCCCCAACCTCTCCTCCGCCGCCGAAACCCCCACCCGCGACTCCTGACCGCCGCCGCCCGCTTCCCGCGTTGATCAAGGAGTTTGCGTCGGAGCTGATCTCCTCGTTGACGCAAACTCCTT
>NZ_JBSGJR010000529.1:0-4906 GCF_053605645.1 Micromonospora sp. NPDC003776 | reverse complement strand
CACCCCGGCCCCCAACCTAACCCCGCCGGGCGCCCCCCCCCCCCCCCCCCCCGGCGCCGGCACGCCAGTCCAGCGCCCACCCGCGGCGGGCGGTGGCCGCCGGAGGTCATCGGGGCAGCTCCAGGGCGCCGTCGACGCGGCGCGGGATGGCGCGGTAGTCGTCGGTCAGCTCGGGTGGGAGCAGGTCGGCCGGGGCGCCCTGCCAGGTGACCGGACGCAGGAACCGCCGGATCGCGGTGGTGCCGACGGAGGTGTGCTGCGAGTTGGTCGACGGCCACGGCCCCCCGTGGTGCTGGGCCCAGGAGACGGCCACGCCGGTGGGGTAGGCGTCGTAGACCAACCGGCCGGCCAGGGCACGCAACTGGGCCGACACCGCCCGGGGAAGGTCGGTCTCGCCCCGGCCGAGCAGGACGGTCGCGGTCAACGACGACGGCAGCGCCGCCAGTGCCGTGCGGAGTTCGGCCTCGCCGGCGTAGCGGGCCACCACCGACACCGGCCCGAAGCACTCCTCGGTGACCTGCGGCGGCAGCTCGGCCGCCGCCGCGGTGAGCAGCAGCGGCGCGGCCTGGAAGCCGGTTCCCGCCGGCTCCGCGCCCCGGGCCAGCACCTCGACGCCCGGTGCCTCGGCGAGCCCGCCGGCGATGGTGCCGTACGCGGCCGCGATGCCCGCGTTGAGCAGCACCGGGGCGGCGGCCCCCCGGACCGCGTCGGCCATCGCGCCGACCACCGCGTCGCCGTCGGGACCGGCGGGCACGAACACCAGCCCCGGCTTGGTGCAGAACTGGCCGCCGCCGAGGGTGAAGGAGCCGACGAGTTCGGTGCCGATCGTCGACCCGCGCTCCGCGGCGGCGCGCGGCGTCACGACCACCGGGTTGAGGCTGCTGAGTTCCCCGAAGAACGGCACCGGGTCGGGGCGCTGCTCGATGATCCGCAGCAGGGCGCGCCCGCCGGTGAGCGAGCCGGTGAAGCCCACGGCCCGGACGGCCGAGTGGGCGACGAGCGCCGCGCCGGCCGGCACGCCGTGGACGAGGCTGAGGGTGCCGGCCGGGGCGCCCGCCTTGTCGGCCGCCGCGGCGAGGATGTCGAACACCAGCTGGGACGTCGCCGGATG
Source organism: Micromonospora sp. NPDC003776 (assembly GCF_053605645.1). NCBI lineage: Bacteria > Bacillati > Actinomycetota > Actinomycetes > Micromonosporales > Micromonosporaceae > Micromonospora > Micromonospora sp. NPDC003776. The sequence goes on along the minus strand of NZ_JBSGJR010000529.1, from coordinate 3,795 downwards.
GGACCCGTGCGCCTTGACGATGACCGGGCAGCCGGCCGCCAGGGCCGAGGCGGTGTCGCCGCCCGGGACGGAGAAGGCCAGCGGGAAGTTGCTGGCGCCGAAGACCGCGACCGGCCCGATCGGGACGAGCATCCGGCGCAGGTCGGGACGGGGCCCCATCGGGGTGTCGCCGGCGTGGTCGATGGTCGCCTCGAGGTAGCTGCCCTCGTCCAGCACCTCTGCGAAGATCCGCAGCTGGTAGCAGGTGCGGGTCAGCTCGCCGGTCAGCCGTACCGGGCCCAGCGCGGTCTCCCGGTCGGCGACGGCGACGATCTCCTCCCGCCGCTCCTCGAGGGCGTCCGCGAGGCCGCGCAGCAGTGCCGCCCGCCCGGCGCGGCCGAGCGCCTCCAGTGCGGGGGCCGCGGCGAGGGCCGCCGCGCAGAGCAGGTCCACCTCTGCGGTGGTCGTCTCCGTGGCGACGACCTCCACCGCTCGGCCGGTCCGGGGGTCGGTGCTGACGACGTCGGACATGCGCATTACCTCCAAGGGGTGCTTCAGCGGGCGGCGTCGACGTGGGCCCGGTCGACGGTCCAGGCGCGGGCCTGCTCGCTCAACGTGATGCCGAGGCCGGGGCGGTCCGACAGGTACATGCGTCCGCCGCGGGTCTCCAGTCGCTCGTTGAACAGCGGGTACAGCCAGTCGAAGTGCTCCACCCACGGCTCGTACGGGTAGGCGGCCGCCAGGTGCACGTGGATCTCCATGGCGAAGTGCGGCGCCAGTTGCAGGTTGCTCTGCTCGGCCAGCGTGGCGAGCTTGAGGAACTGGGTGATGCCGCCGATCCGGGGAGCGTCGGGCTGCAGGATGTCCACCGCGCCGGCCCGGATCAGCTCGTAGTGCTCGGCGACGCTGGTCAGCATCTCGCCGGTCGCCACCGCCGTGTCCAGCGACCGGGCGAGCTGGGCGTGCCCCTCGGCGTCGTACGCGTCCAGCGGCTCCTCGACCCAGACCAGGCCGAACTCCTCCAGCGCCCGGCCGACCCGCATGGCGGTCGGCCGGTCCCACTGCTGGTTGGCGTCCACCATGAACGGCACCGCGTCGCCGAGGTGCTCCCGGACGGCGCGGACCCGACGCAGGTCCTCCGCCGAGTCGGGCTGACCGACCTTGATCTTGATGCCGCCCACGCCCGACTCGAGGGTGCGCGTCGCGTTCTCCAGCACCTGCTCGATCGATTCGTGCAGGAAGCCGCCGGAGGTGTTGTAGCAGCGCACCGAGTCGCGATACGCGCCCAGCAGCTTGGCCAGCGGCAGCCCGGCCCGCTTCGCCTTGAGGTCCCACAGCGCCACGTCGATCGCGGCGAGCGCCTGGGTCGCGGCGCCGCTGCGCCCGACCGACGCGCCCGACCAGACCAGCTTGGTCCAGAGCCGGCCGATGTCGCTGGGGTCCTCGCCGATCAGGTCCGGGGCGACCTCCCGGGCGTGCGCGAACTGCGCCGGTCCGCCGGCCCGCTTCGAGTAGCTGAAGCCGACCCCCTCCAGCCCCGCCTCGGTACGGATCTCGGCGAAGAGGAAGGCGACCTCGGTCATCGGCCGCTGCCGACCGGTGAGCACCTTCGCGTCGCTGATGCCGGTGGGCAGCGGCAGGGTGACGGACGAGAGGGTCACCGACTCGATCCGGTCGAGGATCGCGGGCGGGGCGGTGGTGGTCATGTCGTTCCTTTTCCGTCAGCCGGTCAGCGGACCAGGCAGGGTCGCTTGGGGTCGAACGTCCAGCCGGGGAGGACGTACTGCATCGCCACGGCGTCGTCGCGGGCGCCCAGGCCGTGCTCCAGGTACAGCTCGTGCGCCGCGGCGAGGGCGTCGCGGTCGAGCTCGACCCCCAGCCCCGGCGCGGTGGGCACCTCGATCCGGCCGTTCCGGATCCGCAGCGGTCGGCGGGTGAGCGCCTGCCCGTCCTGCCAGATCCAGTGCGTGTCCAGGGCGGTGATCTCGCCCGGGGCCGCCGCGCCGACGTGGGTGAACATGGCCAGCGAGATGTCGAAGTGGTTGTTCGAGTGCGAGCCCCAGGTGAGGCCGAAGTCGTGGCAGAGCTGGGCGACCCGGACGGAGCCGCGCATGGTCCAGAAGTGCGGATCGGCGAGGGGGATGTCGACCGCGTCCGATCGGACCGCGTGGGCCAGCTGCCGCCAGTCGGTCGCGATCATGTTGGTGGCCGTCGGCAGCCCCGTGGCCCGCCGAAACTCCGCCATCATTTCGCGCCCGGAGAACCCGCCCTCCGCGCCGACCGGATCCTCCGCGTACGCCAGCACACCGTGCAGGTCGCGGCAGAGCTCGACGGCGTCGGCGAGCAGCCAGCCGCCGTTCGGGTCGAGCGTGATCCGCGCGTCCGGGAACCGCGCGGCGAGGGCGCGGACCGCGGCGACCTCCTGCTCGGCGGCGAACACGCCGCCCTTGGACCGTCGCGTGCCGCGACCGCACCGAAACGATTTATGATCATCGGTTTGGCCATGTCAGGGAGCTGGTGTCTCTCCACAGCGGGCGGGCGCGCAGCGATCGACGAATGTGACCATGAATCCCCCCCAGGACTTCACATTGGAAGCAGAATAAAGCTCAATCTCTCGATGGGAAGGGAATCGATCGGGGTCAGCCCGAAGGGGTGACGACCCCCTGGAACGTCGGACGGCGGAAATCGTCCGATCATCCCTCTAGCGCGAAGACGATTTTCGGCGTAGGACGCTACCCGCGAGTTATTTTCCGGTGAAAATACTTCCAAACCGTTGAATCTTCGGCCCAGCGGCACCTTTGCCGCAGCTCAACCCCGTGCGGGGAGCACAACCTCACCGATCGTACGGCGGACGGGGGATCGGGTCGACCATCGCGTCGAATCCCTTCGGCAACTGCGCGACGAGATCTTGGAACTCGTCCACCGTCACCGCTTCCCGCAGCGTCGCGAGCACCGCCACGGTACCCACCTCGGCGACCGCCGGATCCACCCCCGCCCGGTCCGCGACCCGCCGGAGGAAGGTCACCGGCCCGCCGCCCCCGCCATCGATCGGCGCGGTCAGGTAGCCGCTCAGCTCGTCGGGCAACTGGGCCGCGAGGTCCGCCGACTCGCCGGAGGTGATCCGGTCGGCGAGGGTCTGCAGCACCGCGCGGGAGATCGTCGCGGCCTGCTCGGTGGGCAGTTCGGCGCGGCGCGACACCGCCTCGACGAATCGGGGAAACCGCACGTCCGCCTCCTGTCGCCTCGGGCCCCCGGTCGCCCTGTTTCACCGAGACAGTGGCCATCGGACCCGCGATGGCCACTGTCTCCGTGAACGAGGCCCCTGGGAGCCGGCGGTTACCCGGGGGCGGGGGGCGGCAAACGGCGGTCAGCGGGCGGCGGGCACCGGGTCGGCGGGCTCCGGGGAGCCGGCTTCCGGGACGGTCGGCGCCGGGTCGGCGGAGGGCGGGAAGTCCCGCGTCCGCCAGACCGGCGAGCAGCGGGTGACCAGTGCGGCCGCCGCCATCCCGAGCGAGGCCAGGGCGAGGTACGCCGGCGCGCCGAAGAGCCCGGTCAACGCGCCGCCCAGGGCCGCCCCGAGCGGCATCGCCCCCCAGATGACGAACCGGCTGGTGGCGGTCATCCGGGACAGCAGCGCCGGGGGCGTGGCCGCCTGCCGGAGGCTGACCGCGTTGACGTTGTACAGCCCGCTGGCGAAGGCGTTCACCGCCAATCCGGCACCGATGCCGAGCGGGTGCGGCAGCAGCACCAGCGCGGCGCCGGCCTGGAGCACCGCCGCCCCGGTGACCGCCCGCCCGACCCCGAGCCGGGCGCGGG
>NZ_JBSGJR010000528.1:0-4947 GCF_053605645.1 Micromonospora sp. NPDC003776 | reverse complement strand
CCTCGAAGGTCGAGCGAGCGGGGCGATGGCCCGACGGTCACCGGTGCACTCGAACCAACATCAGCTCGAGTGAGACAAGGGTGCACCAATGAGCGGGGAGGCCATCCGGGTGGCGGTGGTGGACGACCACCCGGTGTTCCGGCTGGGCATGACCGCCCTGCTGGCGTCCACGGCCGGCCTGGCGGTGGTCGGCGAGGCCGCCGACGCCGACGGCGCGCTCCGCGTGGCGGACCAGCACCACCCCGACGTGATCATCATGGATCTGCACCTGGGCGGGCGGTCCGGGGTGGCGGCGACGCGGGAGATCGTGGCGCGACATCCGGACATCGGGGTGCTGGTGGTGACCATGTTGGACGACGACGACTGGGTCTTCGCGGCGCTGCGTGCCGGGGCCCGGGGCTACCTGCTCAAGGGGGCGGCCCCGGCCGAGGTGGAGCGTGCGGTGCGGGCGGTCGCCAACGGCGAGGTGCTGCTGGGCCCGGTGATCGCCAGCCGGGCGGTGAGCTACCTGTCCGGGGTACGCGCCGGCGGGGCCACCCCGTTCCCCGAGCTGACCGACCGGGAGCGCGAGGTGCTCGACCTGGTCGCCCAGGGGCTGAGCAACGTGGTCATCGCCCGCCGGCTGACGCTCAGCCCCAAGACGGTCCGCAACCACCTGTCGAACGTGCTGACCAAGCTCCAGGTCGCCGACCGGAGCCAGGCGATCGTGCGGGCCCGGGAGGCGGGTCTCGGTCAGCCCTGACCGAACTCCGCGGTGAGGGCCCGCAGCGCCCGGGTCAACTCCTTCGCGGTCGGCGCCGTCGCCGGGTCGACCAGCCACTGGGCCGCGACGCCGCCGAGCAGCGACTGGTGGAAGGCGCCGAGCGCGAGCGTGGTCGCCTCGTCGGCGCCCGCGTCGAGCCGGTGGAAGACCTCGGCGAGGCCGAGCCGCGCCTGCCGGGTGACGCCGGCGAACGCCTCGCGCAGCTCGGGGGACCGGTCCATCCGGGCGATCAGCTCGAACTGGATGGCCCAGAGCGGCCGCAGCCGGGCGAAGGACTCGATGATCCGCTCCCAGGCCGCCTCGAACCGCTGCTCGGGTGTGGCGTCCGGGCCGGCGTCGTGGGCCAGGGCCCGGTTCAGCTCCTCACCCCACTCGGCCATCGCCTCGAAGAGGGCCTCGTTGAGCAGCGCCTTCGTGGTGCGGAAGTGGTAGCCGATGGCGGCCAGGCTGGTGCCGGCGGCGGTGGCGACGTCGCGGGCCGTGGTGGCCGCGTAGCCCTTCTCCATCAGGCAGCGCTTCGCGCCGGCGAGCAGGTCCTCCCGATTTCCCATGCCGGGCAGCCTACCGGAATCTTGAACATATGTCTTGCACAAACGTCTAACACGCTTGTACCGTCATCGGCATGACCGATGTATTGATCTCCGGCGCCGGTGTCGCCGGCACCGCGCTCGCCTGGTGGCTGCGCCACCACGGCTTCCGGCCGACCGTTGTCGAGCGCGCCCCGGCGCTGCGCGACGGGGGCTACAAGGTGGACGTGCGGGGCGCGGCGCTGACCGTGCTCGACCGGATGGGGCTGCGCGAGCAGGTGAGCCGGCGCGACACCGGGATGCGGCTGGCCCGCTTCGTCGCCGCCGACGGCCGTCAGCTGGCCACCATGGACGCTGCGCTGTTCGGCGGCCGGGAGGGGGACGACGTCGAGATCATGCGCGGCGATCTGGCCCGGATCCTGCTCGCCGCCACCGACGGCGTGGAGCACATCTTCGCTGACTCGATCACCGCGTTGCGTCCCGCCGACGACGGCGTGCAGGTCGAGTTCGCGGGCGGGACGAGCCGCCGCTTCGACCTGGTGGTCGGCGCGGACGGGCTGCACTCGGCGGTGCGGCGGCTGGCCTTCGGCCCCGGTTCGGCGTACCTGCGGCCGCTCGGGCACCACATCGCCATCTGCACGGTCCCGGCCGGCTTCGGCGAGGAGCGGGTCGAGCTGATGCACCCGGCGCCGGGGCGCACCGTCGGTGTCTACCGGACCGCCGGCGCGCCGGACGCCCGGGCGCTCTTCCTCTTCCCGTCCCCCGCCGACGTGCCCGACCACCGCGACGTGGCCGGTCAGCGGGCCGCGCTGACCCGGGCCTTCGCCGGGGCCGGGTGGCGGGTGCCGGAGCTGCTCGCCGCGCTGCCCGACGCGCCGGACCTCTACTTCGACGCGATGAGCCAGGTCCGGATGGACCGCTGGTCGACCGGCGGGATCGGCCTGGTCGGGGACGCCGCGTACGCGGCCTCGCCTGCGTCGGGGCAGGGCACCAGCCTCGGCCTGGTCGGGGCGTACGTGCTGGCCGCCGCGCTGGCTGAGGCGGGCGGCGACCCGGCGGCCGGCTTCGCCGCGTACGAGCGCCGGATGCGGCCGTTCGTCGACGCGAATCAGCAGCTCGCCGAGCGCAACCTCAAGGGGATGGTGCTCGGGTCGGCGGCACAGATCCGGTTCCAGACGCTGATGCTGCGGCTCATGCCGCGACTGCCGGGCCGGGACCGGATGATCCGCCGGGTCACCGAACCGATCCGGAGAGCCGCCACCGCGATCACCCTGCCGGACGTGCCCGGTGCCCAGCGCGCGGGAGTCGCGCGGCGGGACCAGGTCGCCGGTGAGCCCGTCCACGACGGTGTCGGCGATGCCGCCGACGTTGGTGCCGATCACCGGCACCCCGCAGGCCATCCCTTCCAGCGGGGTGAGGCCGAACGGCTCGTACCAGGGAGCGGCGACCAGCACGTCGGCGGAGCGGTACCAGCGCCCCATCTCCTCCCGGGGCACCGCGCCGATCAGCTTCACCCGGTCCGCGACGCCGCACGACTCCGCGACGGCGGCCAGCCGCCGGGCGAAGGTGTCGGCGGGCAGCAGGTCGGCCGGTGGGCCGCCGACCACCACGCACTCGGCGTCCGGCACCGCCGGCAGGGCCCGCACCACGTCGAGGAAGCCCTTGCGCTCCACCATCCGGCCCACGGTGAGGATCCGTGGCCGGGCCGGGTCGCGCGGCGCGACCGGGCCGTCCGGTCGGAAGACGGCCTGGTTGACGCCGGAGGGCACCAGCGCCATCCGGGACCGGGGCACCCCCATCCGGACCAGTTCGCGGACCTCGTCCTCGCACTGCACGACCACCCGGTCGACGGCCCGGCCGAGCGCCCGCTCATAGCCGGCCCGCCCTGGTGGACTGGTGTCCTTGGCGCCCTGGTGGCGCCGCTTCACCGTGCCGAGGGCGTGGTACGTCAGCACCGTCGGCACCCCGGTCCGCCGGCCGGCGTGCACGGTGGCCAGCCCGCTCATCCAGAAGTGCGCGTGCGCCACCTCCGGGGTCCAGTCGCCGCGCCGCCAGGTGTCGGCCAGCCAGCTGCCGAACTCCCCCATGTACGGCAGCAGATCGTCCTTGGGCACCCGCCGGGCCGGCCCGGCCGGCACGTGGCACACCTGGTAACCGTCGGGGGTGGACACCGCCTCGGGCAGGGTGGCCGAGTCACGGCGGGTGTAGACGCGGACGTCGTGTCCCTCGCCGACCAGCGCGGCCGCGAGTTCCGCCACGTGGGTGTTCTGGCCGCCGGCGTCCTCCTCGCCGAGGACGGCGAGCGGGCTGGCGTGCTCCGAGATCATCGCGATGCGCATGTTTCCCCCTCCATCAGTCGGTCCCAGTCGGCGAGGAACCGGTCGAGCCCGAAACGTTCCTTCGTCACCTCGCGCGCCCGTGCCCCCAGCCGGTACGCCGCGTCGCGGTCCTCGGCGAGCCAGCGGGCCGCCTCGACCAGCGTCTCCACCCGGGTGGAGAGCACCCCCGCGTCGGGCGGCACGGCGTCCACGGCCTCGGTGGTGGCCAGCGCGATCACCGGCATGCCGATGGTCATCGCCTCGATCAGGCTCAGCCCGAGGGAGGTCCACCGGCACAGGTGCAGGTACGCCCGCCGCCGGGCCACCTCCGCGTGCATCCGGTCCTGCGGCAGGTCCTCGTGCCCGGTCACCGGCAGCCCCGGAGCGCCGGCCGCGGCGAGCGCCTCCGGCAGCCCCTCGACACCCATGCCGTAGACGTCCAGCGGCGCGATCGCCGCGAACCGGGCCAGCAGGTCGGTGCCGGTGACCCGCCACCGGCGTACCGGCTCGTTGATGACCACGGCGAGCCGGTCGAGCTCGCCGGTCCAGTCCACCCTGGGCGGCACGATGCCGTGCTCGACCACGGCGGTGCGGGTGCCGCCGTTGTCCCAGAACAGCTCGTTGAAGTGGGTGACGTGGGTGAGCAGCAGGTCGTCCCGGTCGGCCATCGGGTGCCGGGTGTTCGGCACGTCGCCCTTCGGGGTGTTGTGCTCGACGTAGATCGCCGGCAGGTCACGGCCGGGGCGGCGGCCCAGCCACTGCTCGGCCAGCTCCAGCTCCTCGGGGCGCTGCAGGATGACCAGGTCGACCTCGGCCCGGCGCAGGTCCTGCGGGCTGATCTCGACGGCGTTCTCCGGCCAGTGGTACGTCCGCGCCCGACCCAGCCCGTACGGGCCCCGGTCGGGGGTGACCGGCACCAGGTAGCGGTGTCTCCCGTGCACGAACGACGTCGTCCAGGAGCCGTGCACGTGCCACAGCAGAACGTTCATCTCTCTCCTCGGTCGTGGCGGGTTCGGGGGAAGGGGGTGGACGGTTCAGCGGGGCGGGGGAGGGACGAGGACGCGGACGGCCGCGACCACCTCGGCCGGGTCGACCCGGGTCAGGCAGGGGTGGCCGGCGACGGGGCAGACGGCGGCCCGGGTGTCCCGGCACGGCGCCTCGGCGTCGCCGAGCCGCACGGTCGGCACCCGGTACGGCCCCCACTGGCCGAACGGGACGGTCGGGGCGAAGAGGCTGACCACCGGGGTGCCGACGGCGGCGGCGAGGTGGGCCGGGCCGGTGTTGCCGACCACCACGCAGCGGGCGCCGGCGAGGATCCGGGCGAGCCCGGCCAGGTCGG
>NZ_JBSGJR010000527.1:0-4950 GCF_053605645.1 Micromonospora sp. NPDC003776 | reverse complement strand
GCGGGGCCGGCCCGGGTAGCCCGGGCTGGCCTGCGAGCGGCGCTATGTGGTGCCCGGGGGTCTGCGGCGCGCGTCCGATCTGGACCCGGCCGACTGCGTGGCCCACGTCGCGGAGAACTTCTCGGTGGAGCGGATGGCCCTCGGCTACGAGTCGGTCTACCGGAGCTTCCTGGCGGCTCGCGCGGCGTACGCGGGGGAGCGGCCGGCGGCCCCGGTCGTCGCCCGCTGAGCGGTCAGGTCCGGGCCCCGGCCAGGTCGGCGGCGGCCGCGTCGAGCTGACGGGCGTACTCGGGGCTGATGCTGCCCTCCCGCTGCCGCTCGGCGATCTTGCCGCGGAGCCGGTCCACCGCGGCGGCCAGGTCGCCCGCGCCCGACGCGGCGGTCGCGTGGTGCAGCAGGTTGCGCAGGTCCACCCCGACGTCCTCGCGGATGCGGCCGGCGGCCAGCCCGGCCTCGATCAGCGCCTCCACCCGGTTGCCCGCCTCGACCAGGCTGATCCCGGGCGGCGGCGCCGGCGGGGTGGTGGTCGTGCGGGCCGACCGGCTCGGGCTCGACGCCGGAGGCTCGGACCAGGCGGTGCCCCGACTCGGTGGTGCGGTGGAGGGGACGACCACCGGCCCCGTGGCCGGCAGGCCGTCCGACGACGGCCGGCCGTCCGGGACCAGCGCGGGCACCAGCAGCGCGGCCCCGGCGACCACCACCACACCGACCCCCACCAGCAGCAGCGGCCGGCGGCGGCCCGCCGGGGCGGCGCGGCCGGCGCCGACCTCCGCGGTGGCGGGAACAGCCGGCTCCGTGCGCGGCAGCGCCGGCAGGGTCATCGTCGGCGCCAGCATCGTGGCGGCCTGCGGGTCGGCGGGCAGCAACTGGTCCCGCAACGCCGCCGCCACCTGGTGCGCGGTGGGCCGCCGCCGAGGCTCGGCGGCCAGGCAGCGCAGGCAGATCTCCGCCACCGGCGAGGGCAGCCCGGGTACGTCCAGGCTGGGCGCCGGACCCTCCGCCAGCGCCTCGCTGAGCTGGTCCCAGGTGTCCGCCGGGTACGGCACCTGGCCGGTCAGCGTCTCGAACAGCAGCACGCCCAGCGAGTAGACGTCGGTGGCGGGTTGGGCCGGCGCGCCGTCCAGCCGCTCCGGCGCCACGTAAGCCGGCGTGCCGAACGTGCCGCCGTCCTCGTCCTCGTCGGGCGCGCCGACCCGGGTGGCGATCCCGAAGTCGAGGACCTTCGCGCCGACCCGGGTCATCATCACGTTCGCCGGGGTGATGTCCCGGTGCACAATGCCCAGCCGGTGCGCCGCGGCCAGCGCCTCGGCCACCTGCGCGCCGATCTCCACCGCCTGCGGCCAGGGCAGCGGCCCCTCGGTGAGCCGGCGCTCCAGCTCCTCCCCGGCGAGCAGCTCCATCACCACGAAGGAGGTGATGCTGCCGTCCGGCGCCACCGTCTCGCCGTAGTCGTGCACGGCGGTGACGTGCGGGTGGACCAGCTGGGCGGCGGACCGGGCCTCCTCGCGCACCATGTCCCGGAAGCGGGCGTCGGCGGCGAGCGACGGCGCGAGCACCTTCACCGCGACGATCCGGTCCAGCACCTCGTCGCGGGCCCGCCAGATCACGGACATGCCGCCGGCCCCGATCTGGTCGATGAGCCGGTACCTGCGGGCCAGCAGCCTGCCGCCGTGCAGTGACGCCTTCACATCGCACCTGCCTGCCTTGGGAGCGGTATCAGGTTGCGGGAATGTGTCCGACCTGTCAACGGCTGTCCGGTCCGTGGTCGACGGCCCGCGCACTCCCGGTCGCCCCCGGTGAGCACGGCCGCCGGCGGGACCGGCTCGACCGGGCCGCCTTCCCGCCGCGTGCCAGGATGAACGGCATGGCGAGTGGTCCGGTGGCGTTCGTGCTCGGTGGCGGCGGGGTGCTCGGGGCGGTCGAGGTGGGCATGCTCCGCGCCCTGTTCCGCGCCCGGGTCCGGCCGGACATGGTGCTCGGCACCTCGATCGGCGCGGTCAACGGCGCCCTGGTCGCCGCCGACCCGACCGAGGCGGTCACCGACCGGCTGGTCCGGCTCTGGGCGTCGCCCGAGGCGAGCGAGGTGTACGGCGACTCCGTCGCCCGGCAGCTGCGGCGCTTCGCCGCCCGTACCCACCTGCACTCGCCGCGGCCGCTGCGCCGGCTGCTGGAGAACGAACTCGGCGAGGAGACCACCTTCGCCGACCTCAAGGTGCCCTTCCGCTGCTGCGCGGCGAACATCGAGCGGGCCGCCGAGCACTGGTTCCACAGCGGACCGCTGGTGCCGGCGGTGCTCGCCTCCGCCTCGGTCCCCGGCCTGCTGCCGCCCACCGAGATCGACGGCCAGCACTACATCGACGGCGGGGTGGTCAACTCGATCCCGGTCGGCGAGGCGGTCGCCGCCGGCGCGAGGCAGATCTTCGTCCTCCAGGTGGGGCGGATCGAACGCGAGCTGTCCCCGCCCCGCCGGCCCTGGGAGATCGCCCAGGTGGCCTTCGAGATCGCCCGGCGGCACCGGTTCGCCCGGGAGATGGCGGCGCTGCCGGACGGGGTGGAGGTGCACGTGCTCCCCACCGGCGGCCCGGGGCCGCGCGAGGACAGCCCGTGGGCGTACCGCGACATGGCCGCGGTGGGGCGGCGGATCAGCCGCGCGTACACCGCCTCCCGCCGCTACCTGGACGCCCGGCTGGAGCGCTGATGCCGCTGCCGCCCCGGTGGGTACGCCGGTTGCTCCTCGCCCCCAGCGTGGTGCTGCTGGCCGTCGCGGTCCTGGGCACGCTGCCCGGCTGGGCGCTGCTGGCGCTGGCCGCCTCGCCGCTGGTGCCGGGGCGGCTCCGGCCGCTGCGGCTGCTCTGGATCGGCACGGTCTACCTGGTCTGGGACGCCGCCGCCCTGCTCGCCCTCTTCGCGCTCTGGCTGGCCTCGGGCTTCGGCCGGTACAAGCGCTCACCGGCCTTCCAGCGGGCGCACTACCTGCTCGCCGGCCGCTTCCTGCGGGTGCTGTTCTGGCAGGCCCGCTGGACGCTGCGGCTGCGTATCGACGTGGTCGGCACCGACCCGGACACCGCCCTGCCCGGCCGCCCCGAGCTGGTGCTCTGCCGGCACGCCGGCCCGGGTGACTCGTTCATCCTGATCCACGCGCTGGTCAACTGGTTCCACCGGGAGCCCCGGATCGTGCTCAAGGAGAGCCTCCAGTGGGACCCGGCGATCGACGTCCTGCTCAACCGGCTGCCCAACCGGTTCATCGCGCCCGGCCCGGACGGCCGGGACACGGCGATCCGGCAGATCGGCCACCTCGCCACCGACCTGGACGACGACGACGCCTTCGTGATCTTCCCGGAGGGCGGCAACTTCACCCCGGGCCGGCGGCTACGGGCGATCGCCAAGCTGCGTGCGCTCGGCCTGGAGCGGATGGCGCTGCGCGCGGAGCGGATGCGGCACGTGCTCGCCCCGCAGCCGGGTGGCCTGCTCGCCGCCCTCGAGGCCGCCCCCGACGCCGGGGTGATCTTCGTGGCGCACACCGGGCTGGACCGGATGCTCACCGTCACGGACGTGTGGCGGGAGCTGCCGATGGACAAGCGGATCGTGATGCGGTTCTGGTCGGTGCCGCCGGAGGAGGTGCCCACCGGCAAGCAGGAGCGCATCGAGTGGCTCTTCGACTGGTGGGCGCGGATCGACCGGTGGATCGCGGCCAACCGCGACGGCGTCGCCGCCGGTTGACCGATCCCGGCCGGTACGCCGCGTAGGGTGCGCTCGTGGAGCAGATCTGCGTGGTGACCACGGTGGTGGACGCCCGGCGGGTGGCGGACCTCCTCGCGGCGGCGGCCGTGGCCGGCCGCCTGGCGGCCTGTGCCCAGGTGGGCGGCCAGGTGGAGAGCACCTACTGGTGGCGGTCGGCGATCGAGACGACCACCGAGTGGTCGGTGCAGTTCAAGACCGCGCCGGACCGGGTGGACGCCCTGGTCGACCAGCTCCGCGTCAGCCACCCGTACGAGGTGCCGGAGATCCTGGTGACGCGGGTGGAGAGCGGCAACCCCGACTACGCGGCCTGGGTGCACGAGCAGACCCGACCCTAGGTATCCCTACTCTGTCCGCCCTTGCCTCCGGTCAGGATGCTGGGCGGGTGGAGAACACCGGCTACCCCTGTCCCGGCTGCGGCGCCCCCGCCGATCTCGTCGCCGGCTGCCGCGGCTGCGGTCACCCGCCGTACCCGCCGGCCGCCGAGGTGATCCGGCTGGACCGGGAGATCGCCACGCTGACGCCGCAGGTGGAGCAGGCCCGGGTGGCGTACCAGGAGTTGAGCGTCCGGCTCGGCTCGGCGCGGGTCCGCCGGGCGGAGCTCAGCGCCCGGATCCGGCGGGAGATCCCGCCCCCGCGCCCGGTCGTGTCGCTGCCGCCGGCGTCCCCGCCGCCGGTCCGCCCGGTGCCGGCCGTGCCCGCGCCACCCGGCGCGCCGGAGACCTCGGCCCGGGCGGTGCAGGGCCTCCTCTTCGTCCTCGGTGGACTGCTGCTCGGCACCGCGGCGGTGGTCTTCACGGCGGTCGCCTGGGCCGCGTTCGGGGTGGCCGGGCGCGCGTTGATCCTGCTCGCCTGCACCGGGCTCGCCCTGGCCGCGCCCCTGCTGGCCCGCCGGCGCGGGCTGCCCGGCACCGCCGAGACGTTCGCCGCGGTGGGGCTGCTGCTGGTGCTGCTCGACGGGTACGCGGCCTGGTCGGTGGACCTGTTCGGGGTGGCCGGCTGGCCGGGGAGCCGGTACGCCGCGCTGGTCGGGGGGATCGGGGCGGCCGTGGCGGCCGGGTACGCGCGGGGGAGCCGGCTCACCGTGCCGTGGTTCGCGGCGCTGCTGACCGCGCAGCCGGTGCTGCCGCTGGCGGTGGCGGCGGCGAGGCCGTCCGCCGCCGGCTGGGCCGCGGTGTTCACCGCGGTGGCGCTGGGCGACCTCGTGGTGGT
>NZ_JBSGJR010000526.1:0-4959 GCF_053605645.1 Micromonospora sp. NPDC003776 | reverse complement strand
GGCGGGTCTTCACCCACGCCGAGCCGGGCGTCCGCGACCTGCTCGCCGCCCACCTCGACTCCGGCACCGCGCACTGGGCGACGGTGAGCGACCTGTCTTGAGCGGGAAGAGCGCGGCGACCTGCTGCATCCAGGACGGCAGGCTGGTGAAGACGAAGAACACCCCGGAGATGAACTGGAGCACCAGCGCCACCGGGGTGACCACGGCCGAGCCGCTGCGGGCGGTCCGGGCCAGCGAGGAGATGGCGATGCCGCAGAGGGTGCAGGCGGTGACGCCGAGGACCGCGACCCAGCCGAAGGTCGCCCACTTGGCGGCGGTGTCGGGCAGCTTCAGGTCGAACAGGGCGACCGAGACGGCGAGCAGCAGCACGGTCTCGGCGACGCCGATGGCGACCACCATGATCACCTTGCCGGCGAACCAGACCCACTTCGGCATCGGGGTGCCCCGGTAGCGCTTGAGCACGCCCCGGTCCCGCTCGATCGGGATCCAGATGCCGAGGTTCTGGAAGCTCACCGTCATCAGGCCGGTCGCGATCATGCCGGTGATGAAGTACTGCGTGTAGCTGACCCCCGGCGCGATGTCGTCGTTGAAGATGGCGGCGAAGATCAGGATCATGATGATCGGGAAGCCCATCGTGAAGACGACGGACTCCCGGCTGCGCAGGAACTGGGTGATCTCCAGCCGGCCCTGGCGCAGGGCGAGGGCGCCCGCCCCGAGCCGTCGGGCCGGCGCGGCGGCGACCGGGGCCGCCGGCTTCGTCGTGGTGGTCATCAGTGTCCGATCATCCGCAGGTAGACGTCTTCCAGGGTCGGGCGGGTCACGGTGAGGCCGGGGACCTCGCCGCCGAAGCGCGCGGCCAGTTCGGCCACCAGCGCCGTCGGCGTCGCCGTCTCCGCCGTCTCCGGCGTGCCGTCCGGGGTACGCCAGGAGACGGTCGTGAGGCCCTCCTGCCGGTTGCCGAGCCGGTTCGGCGGCGCCACCTCGACCACCCGGCCGGCGGCGATCACGCCCACCCGGTCGGCGAGCGCCTCGGCCTCGTCCAGGTAGTGCGTGGTCAGCACGATGGTGGTGCCGGCGGCGGCCAGGTCCCGGATCAGCTCCCAGAACTCCCGCCGGGCCTCCGGGTCGAAGCCGGTGGTCGGCTCGTCGAGGAAGAGCAGCTCGGGGCGGCCGATGATGCCCAGGGCCACGTCGAGCCGGCGCTTCTGCCCGCCGGAGAGGGTGTGCGTACGGGCCCTGGCCTTGGCGCCCAGCCCGACCCGCTCGATCACCTTGTCGGGGTCGTCGGCCCCCGGGTAGAAGCCGGAGAAGTGCCCCACCACCTCGGCGACGGTCAGCTCGTCGAACTCGCCGGTGCCCTGGAGCACGATGCCGACCCGAGCCCGCCAGCCCGGGTCGGGGTGGGCGGGGTCGGCGCCGAGCACGCGTACCTCGCCGGCGTCGCGCTGCCGGTAGCCCTCCAGGATCTCCACCGTGGTGGTCTTGCCGGCGCCGTTGGGGCCGAGCAGGGCGAACACCTCGCCCCGGTGTACGTCCAGGTCCACGCCGGCCACCGCTACGGTGTCCCCGTACGCCTTGCGCAGTCCCCGTACGGAGATCGCCAGCTCGTCATCCATGACGTCCAGTGTGCGACCGCGACGCGAGCGGCGGCGGCCCGGGGTGTGGTGGTGTCGGCCATGTCGCGCCGCTCGTGCCCGTCGGTCCGCTCCATGGACCTGTGTGGTTTTCCACAGCCCGTTTTACTGAACGGTAACTTAGACTCCGGCCATGGGTGAGACGGGCATGGATGAGAAGGCTCCCTCGGGTCGGCTGCCGGAGCGCGACCGGCCCTGGGTGATGCGGACCTACGCCGGGCACTCCTCGGCCGCGGCCACCAACGCGCTCTTCCGCCGCAACCTGGCGAAGGGGCAGACCGGCCTCTCCGTCGCCCTCGACCTGCCCACCCAGACCGGGTACGACCCGGACCACGAGCTGGCCGCCGGCGAGGTGGGCCGGGTGGGCGTCCCGGTGGCGCACCTCGGCGACATGCGGGCCCTCTTCGAGGGCATCCCGCTGGCCGAGATGAACACCTCGATGACCATCAACGCCCCGGCCATGTGGCTGCTCGGCCTCTACGGCACGGTCGCCGCCGAGCAGGGCGCGGAGCTGCACCGCTGCGCCGGCACCACGCAGAACGACATCATCAAGGAGTACCTGTCCCGGGGCACGTACATCTTCCCGCCGGCCGCGTCGCTGCGGCTGACCGCGGACGTCATCGCGTACACGCTGCGCGAGATGCCGAGGTGGAACCCGGTGAACATCTGCTCGTACCACCTGCAGGAGGCCGGCGCGACGCCGGTGCAGGAGGTCGGCTTCGCGCTCGCCACCGCGGTCGCGGTGCTCGACGCGGTCCGCGACTCCGGCCAGGTGCCCGCCGAGCGGATCGGCGACGTCGTCCAGCGGATCTCCTTCTTCGTCAACGCCGGGGTGCGCTTCGTCGAGGAGATCGCCAAGATGCGCGCGTTCGGCGCGCTCTGGGACGAGATCACCCGCGACCGGTACGGCGTCGACAACCCCAAGCAGCGCCGCTTCCGCTACGGGGTGCAGGTCAACTCGCTCGGCCTGACCGAGGCGCAGCCGGAGAACAACATCCAGCGCATCGTCTTGGAGATGCTCGGCGTGACCCTGTCCCGGGACGCCCGGGCCCGCGCGGTGCAGCTGCCCGCCTGGAACGAGGCGCTCGGCCTGCCCCGGCCGTGGGACCAGCAGTGGTCCCTGCGCATGCAGCAGGTGCTGGCGTACGAGTCGGACCTGCTGGAGTACCCGGACCTGTTCGAGGGCTCGCACGTGATGACCGCGCTGGTCGACGACATCGTCGCCGGGGCGCGGGTCGAGCTGGAGAAGGTGCTGGAGATGGGTGGCGTGGTGGCCGCCGTGGAGACCGGCTACCTGAAGAGCGCCCTGGTCGCCTCGCTCGCCGACCGCCGCCGCCGGATGGAGGCGGGCACGGACGTGGTGGTCGGCGTCAACCGGTTCACCGAGACCGAGCCGTCGCCGCTGACCGCGGCCGGCGCCGAGGCGGTCGAGCAGGTCGATCCGGCCGTCGAGGCGGCCGCCGCCGACGCCGTACGCGAGTGGCGGGCCGGCCGGGACGCGGCGGCCGTGAACGCGGCACTGGCCCGGCTCCGCGCGGACGCCGCGACCACGACGAACCTGATGCCCGCGACGCTGGGGTGCGTGCGGGCCGGGGTCACCACCGGCGAGTGGGCCGGCGCCCTGCGCCAGGTCTTCGGCGAGTACCGCGCTCCCACGGGCCTCGCGGGCGCGGCCGGGGCCGGCGGCGACCCGGGCCTGGCGGCGGTCCGGGAGCGGGTCGCGGCCACCGCGCGGGAGCTCGGCAGTGGCCGGCTGCGGCTGCTGGTGGGCAAGCCCGGTCTGGACGGGCACTCCAACGGCGCCGAGCAGATCGCGGTACGCGCCCGGGACGCCGGCTTCGAGGTGGTCTATCAGGGCATCCGGCTGACCGCGGGGCAGATCGTGGCCGCCGCCGTCGAGGAGGACGTGGACCTGGTCGGCCTCTCCGTGCTCTCCGGCTCGCACCTGGCCGCCGTGCCGGCCGTGCTGGACGGGCTGCGCGCCGCCGGCCGCGCCGACCTGCCCGTGGTGGTCGGCGGGATCATCCCGGCCGGCGACGCGGCGGCGTTGCGGGCCGCCGGCGTGGTCCGAGTCTTCACCCCGAAGGACTTCGCGCTCACCGGCATCATCGACGACCTCGTCACCGTGATCCGCGAGGCCAACGCCCTGAGGTGAAAGGAAGGGCCCCTTGTTAACGCCTGGCGTTGTAAAAGGGGCCCCTACTAACACCTCAGCGGCTCACATACGTCTGGCAGTCGGCCAGGTCCGTGCGCGGGCCGACGGTGATCGCCGGCGCGTGGCACTCCAGATCGGAGTTGTGCTGACAGTCCGACCGGGTGCAGGCGCCGACCTGGGCGTTGACCCGGTCGACGCCGCCGCGTACCGGCATCTCCACGAAGGTGTGGCAGTGCGCGTGGTCGCTGCTGCCGATCGTGATGGCGAAGGCGTGGCAGTCGTTGGTGTGGTTGTAGGCGCACGACCTCACGGTGCACTCCTGCACCCGGGGCATCTCCATCGCTGCGGTCATGGCGGCGACCTCCTTAGGCGTCTTGAGAAGATTTTAGGCATTTGGCCCATTCGCCAACCGCCGTTTCGCGCCGCCGCCCCGCCTCTCTCTCCGGCGTGCCGCCGGTCCCGCCTCCTTGATCGACTCGCCTTGCGGCATGGTGCGGTGTCCCGAGCGTCCGAAGCCGCCCTTTGCGGCACATCGGGTGGACCAAGGTGGCTCTGTCGCGGCCCGGCGAGGCGCGCTGGCAATCGCCGGGCCAGCACCGACGCCCCGGGCACGCTCAACTGGCCGCCACCGCGTTGCCCCGGGTCGGCTTTGTCCGGTTGTGGCCTCCCTGTGTGTGCTGCCCGGGAACGCTTTGGAGGGCACCGGGGCGAGGACAGGCCCATGAACGTTCCACGGACGGTCCGGACATACGGGCGGTGCGAGCCTGGGTGGGGTGGTTGTCCGGTTTCGGCATGTGGCCGGGGGCACCGTGGGGCCGGAATGGTGGGCGGGCGGGGGTCGTTGTATCCCCGTGAACGGCCGAGGAAGACCGGCCCGCGCGGGCGGGACGACGAGCCGCCCCGCCGGGTGGCCGGCCCCCGGGAATGATGGTGGGTCGCCGGTCGTTACACATGGTCCCGGCGCCGCGAAGCGGCCCAGCCCCGCGTGCCGGATCCCCCTTAAGACTTTTCCCCCTTGTTCTTGTAGCGCCTGACGGTGCTTGCGCACCCGCCGACCCCCCATCGGCGTGCGTGCGCCAACCCCCGAATGGAGCTTTCCCCCATGAACACGATCTTCCGTAAGAGCATTCTCGGTATCGCTGGTCTGGCTTTCACCGGTGGTGTGTTCGC
>NZ_JBSGJR010000525.1:0-4969 GCF_053605645.1 Micromonospora sp. NPDC003776 | reverse complement strand
ATCGACCGGGGCTCGCCCGCGAGTGAAGGGCCGTCCGCCTCGTGGCTTTCAGGCGGCGTTGAACCACAGTTGTGGTCGTGCCACTGCTTCCTCATCGTTGCCCGTAGTTGACCGGTTTGGATGGTTTCGCTCTCCGCGCAGTGGTGGCTGCGCTGGAGTCCTGGACCGGCAGTCTGGTCCGGTGGCGATCGGTCCGGTCCTGCAGGATCTGCTTTACCACATGGTGTGGGGTGTGCAGGGCGATGTCGGGGTCGCCGGCTCGGTGCAGGATGTTGATCGCGGCGTTCACGTCGGCCTGCCACACCACCCCGCACGCAGTGCAGTGAAACCGGTCCCCGCTGCGTCGGCCGAGCCGGCCGCAGCGGTGACAGGTTTGTGAGGTGTAGGCGGCGTTGACGTGAACGAGCGCAGAACCTCTGCGCTCCGACACGTTTTTCAGGGCCTCGGCGGTGACTCCTTTGGTCCACGCGGCGAGGCGCCGGTTGATGTTCTTCGGAAACTTTCCGCAACCGTTGAAGCGTTTGGTGAGATCCTCGGCGATCACGGTGCCGGCCTTGTCGACCACCTCGTGCACGGCGGTGAAGATCTCAGTGCGCACCCGCGCCCGGTGCCGGGCGGCTTGACGGTCCCGCGTCACCGTGCCGAGGTTGTTGGCCTTGATCCGGTGCGCTTTCGCGTGGTCACCACGGAGCGCGGCGTTGTTGGCGATCGAGCGTAGCTTCGCCCGGCGCCGGTTACGTTCCTTCAACCGGTCCGACTCGCGGGTCAGCAGGTCGCCGAGCTGTTCACCGTGGGGCTGGCCATCGGAGTCGGTGAGGGCTTCGGTGTAGCCCTTGTCGACGCCGAGCCTTCGGTCGCCGCATGGCCGCTGTGATGAGCGCATCTGCACCGCGTCGATCTGGTAATGCACCTCGACCCGCCCGCGGCGCAGGATCAGCCGCAGGGTGCCCGTAGGGGCGACGGTCGTGGACAGTGGGATCCTGACCATCTTGCGGGGCTCGAGACCGGGAATCGCCAGCCACAACCGGCCCCGCCCATCGACGAGCGTGTTGTAGTTGTCGGCGCGCACCACGATCTGGTCGTGCGTGCGGTTGCGGCCCCGCTTCCAGTGCTTGCGCACCTGCCGGGCCAGGAACGGGTCACCAGCCCACTGGTCGGTCTTCAGCGCGGCGAACAACCGCTTACGCTCGCCGGGATCGTTGGTACGTCGGCTGATCGCCCGGCGCACCTGTACCTTGGCCGCCTCCTTGTTCGCGGCGATGTCCGCCATGGCATCGCGGACGGTTTCCTTCCACGCGTTCGCCAGCACCCCAAACCGCAGGTGTGTGCCGTCGGCCAGCCACCGGTCCCGCACCTGCCGGTCGCGCATGCCAGACCCGACCCCGTTGATGGAGCCGTAGCGCTGCCACACCTCGCTGCGCACCCGGCCCAACCGGCGGGCCTGCTCCATCAGAGCGGCGTACTTGCCCGGATTCAACCGCTCTGAGTAGGCGATCCGGGTGACCTTCACCGATCACCCTCCATGGTCAAGCCCGCCCAATTCAACTCCTTCTCGAAGCGGTGCAGCCCACGCAGCCCGCCGGAGAAGGCGTGTACAACCGTCAGGAGGTCGTCGACCAACTCCTGCCGCGGGGACAGCGATTCCTGGCTGGCCACGACCAGTTGGCAGCCACCGCGCGCCGCCAGACGCTCCACCAAGTCGAACCCGAACCGGGCCAACCGATCCTGGTGCGCCACCACCAACGTGGCGATTTCACCCGGATCGATCGCGTCCATCAAGGCCAGGAACTTCTCGCGGCCAAGGTTGATCCCGCCGCCGACCTCACTGATCCACTCGTCCATGGCCAGACCGCGAGCAAGGCAGAACTGCTCCATCGCCGCCACCTGCGACGCCACGTCGGACTTCTGACCCCGCGATGACACCTGGCAGTACACCACAACCCTTCCGCCGGCCGGCGTCGAAGCCCGGCTGAAGCACCTGGCGCACATCCGAATCTACGAAATCCCCTGCCTCGGCGGCAAACGATGGCCGTGATCCGGCCCTTCGCTTGCCACCGGTGCACCGCTCACCGAACGGCCCAGCCACCTGGCAAACTCGCCGATCCGATAGCCACTCCGCACGGGGTCGATTGTGGATAGAGCTGAAGAGGGGAGCAACAACTGGTCCCCATCCGTCCATGCTCGGGGCAATATCCCCCCGTCCGGTGGCACCACTCGGTCATCTCCTCGATCACCTTGTCGGTGATCCGGAAGATCGTGTCCTTGCTGACTCCTGCCCCGTAGACCTCGTCGCCGCCACCTACTGTGCAAGTCGGATCGGCCGGCTCGCCGAGAAAACGCATCAGCGTGGCGACAAGATGGAGGTACGTGATGCGACGCTGTCGACGCCGCAGACTCCGTCCGAGATCGCCGTGTGGCAGCGGCGGCAGCGGGTGACCCAGTATCTGGTGCCGGTGCTGGCCGGGGCGAACATCGCCTGCGGCTCGTACCTCGTCCAGTCGTACCGGATGGGCGCGACCGCCAGGGGAGTGCTGCGGCGGCTGCTGCCGGACTGACTCTCGGAGCAGCTGTCACCAGGGGCGCGGTGGATTCCGCGCCCCTTCGTCTGTGCCGGTCTTCTCGGCGAAGGTGCCGACCGTGTCGCTGCCGGTACGCCATCTCGGCGGTGAAGGCCGACAGGTCGTGCCGGTCGCGGGCGCTCGATCAAGGAGCCGCCCGGTGCCGGCCGCGCTCCGGCGGCGGCCACGGCGGCCACCGCCAAGGACGCCGCGGCGGTCCTGCCGGCAGGGGACCCCGAGCGAGTTACCGAAAAATTTCGGAAATGCTGCCGCCCGCTCCAAAGTAGGAGCACGCTCGGCTGTCGTCAATAGGCCGTCAACGATTCCCCGAGCCCGCGCCAACTGCAGGTGCGTTGACTCTTGACGCGGAACAACCATCTCCCTACGGTCGGCATTGTTCCGTAACGATACCGAAACTTCCGGAGCAGGCCTACCGCCGTCCGTAGAGGAGTCATCGTGGTCAACCGAAGCCCGCGTCGACATCGCTCACGTTTCCTCGCCGCCCCCCTGACCTTCGCGGGCCTGGTGCTCGGTATGGCTCAGCCAGCCCTGGCCGACAACCCCACCCCCACGGTCGTCGACTCCACCCGCAGCGGCGGCCAGTCGGTCAGCTTCACCTTCGACGACGGCCCCAACCCGGCCGACACCCTGCGCCTGCTCGACGTGCTGCGCGCGCACCACGTGAAAGCGGTCTTCTGCCTCTGGGGCGACCACGTACGCCAGCACCCGAAGGTGGTCCGGCAGATCGCCGCCGAGGGGCACACGCTGTGCAACCACAGCATGCACCACGACGACATGGGCAGCTGGTCGGCGGAGCAGATCCGCGCCGACCTGCTGGCGACCAGCGCCGCCATCCGCGCCGCCGTGCCGGGCGCGCACATCCCGTACTTCCGCGCCCCGTACGGCAGTTGGGGCCAGACCCCGGCCGTCGCCGCCGAACTCGGCATGCAGGCGCTGGGTTGGCGCCTGGCCATCGGCGACTGGGACCCGCCGGGCAGCGCCGAGCTGATCCGCCGCCTGCGGGCGGGAATCACGCCCGGCGCGGTGGTCCTGATGCACGACGGCGGCGGGGACCGCAGCCAGACCGTCGACGCCGTCGCCGCCGTCATCCCCGCGCTCCGCGCCGAGGGGTGGCACCTGTCGCTGCCCGCCCGGCGCGGCTGACCCACCGCGTACCCGTCAAGCCCCCGCCTCCGACCAAGAGGAGTTCCTGTGCGTCGTCTCCCCCTGTCCATCGGCCTCGTGAGCGCCACGGCCCTGCTGGGCGGAATCGCGCTCGCCGGCTCGGCCGCGGCCGAACCGAACGCCGCCCCGGCACCGTCCAGGGCCGCCGACCATCCCGCGGACTCGCTGCGTGCCCTCGGCGCGCGCACCGGGCTGCGCATCGGCACGGCGGTCAACATGGACGAGCTCGGCAGCAACGCCGAGTACACCCGGATCACCGCCGAGCAGTTCTCCAGCGTGACCCCCGAGAACGTGATGAAGTGGCAGCTCGTCGAGCCCACCCGCGGCACGTACGACTGGGCACCGGCCGACCGCCTGGTCGCCTTCGCCAAGGACCACAAGCAGCTGGTCCGCGGCCACACGCTGGTGTGGCACAGCCAGCTACCCAGCTGGCTCTCGTCCGACGGCTACACCACCACCCTGTCCAACGACGAACTGAAGGCCCTGCTCAAGAAGCACATCCAGGATCAGGTGACCCACTTCAAGGGCGACATCTGGCAGTGGGACGTGGTCAACGAGGCCTTCGACGACAACGGGCAGCCCCGCCAGACCATCTGGTACAAGGCGTGGGGCGGGCTGGGTTACATCGCCGACGCCTTCCGCTGGGCGCACCAGGCCGACCCGAAGGCCCTGCTCTTCTACAACGACTACAACCTCGAATTCACCGGCCCGAAGAGCAACGCGGTGTACGCCTTCGTCCAGGCCCTGCAGGCCCAGGGCGTGCCCATTGACGGCGTCGGCTTCCAGGGCCACCTGTCCACCCAGTACGGCTTCCCGGACCTGCAGCACAACCTCCAGCGCTTCGCGGACCTCGGCCTCAAGGTCGCCGAGACCGAGGTGGACGTGCGCACCTTCACCCAGGCGCCGCCGAACGAGAACACCCCCACCAACCCGCTGGCCGGCTACGCCCAGGAGAGCTACTGGTCGCGCGCCCTGCAGGCGTGCCTGGCGGTACGCGAATGCATCTCCTTCACGCCGTGGGGCTTCGGCGACACGTACTCCTGGATCCCCGGCTGGTTCCGCGACCCGCAGGAGGGCGCCGCTCTGCTCTACGACGCGAACCTGACGCCCAAGTCGCAGTACCACGTGCTGCAGCAGGACCTCGCGCTCGCCGCGGGGGCACCCCACCGCTCCGGCCCGGGCGCCGGCCGCAACTGACCGCACGACCCGCACGGGGCCGCGCCAAC
>NZ_JBSGJR010000524.1:0-4972 GCF_053605645.1 Micromonospora sp. NPDC003776 | reverse complement strand
GGTTCCGCGGCGGCGAGGGGTACGCGCGGCGGTCCGACGCGGAACCCCGCTGTCCCGCAAAGCCGTCGCCCGGCAGCTGCGCGCGCGCCGAGACCGCCCCGCCAGCATCGGGCCTGTCACCGTGGGAGGCCGCGTGACAGGTTCCGACACCGGCGGCGTCTGCCAGACGAAGCCGCTGCTGTCAGGCCAGCGTGCGTGTCTGTCAGGAAGGCCGCGAGCTGACAGAAGCTGACCAGGCCTGTCAACGCCCGCAGCGGCTGCGTGTCTGATGCCTACCCCCACGCCTGGCCGAGGAGCAACAATGATGATTCCCCGCATGGGGACCACCACCAGCTTCGCTGGTCGGACTGACCAGCCCGCTCACATGGCGGTCATAGCGGTGTGACGGGCCATGTCGGTGTCGGTGTCGATCCCCGTCCCGCCGTCCGCCTTGATACTGACCCCCAAGCCGGCCCCTCGCACTCGCTGACAGCCCAGGTCAGGCCTGCTCTGGGCGGCGCCGGTCGGTTCCCGACACACACCCATGTGTGAGGTGTCCCCCCAGGGGCCGCCCATGCGTAAACCACTACCGGCACCGGACCCGCTTCTGCAACTGCAGGCCAGCATCACCACCCGCGACGACCGGCTCCTCGGCTGGCTCTACGACCACGGACTGCTGACCACCGACCAGATCGCCACCGCCCTGTTCCCGTCCCTGGATTTCGCGCAACGCCGGCTCCGCCGCCGCACCGTCCTCCGCGCGGGTGGGCCGCTTCCGGCCCAACAAACCCGACGGCGGCTCCTACCCGTACCACTAGGTCCTGGACCAGCTCGGCTACAGCCACGTCCGCGCCCAACGCGGACTCGGACCATCACGCCGAGACCAATCCCCCCATCGCCATGCCGGACATGCGGCCCAGGTGCGCCCCGCCGGGGTCGTAAGTGGCCGGACGCGGCCGGAGCCGGGTGGCGACGGTGGCCGCGTCGGGGTGCCGACGGGCCGCCTCGATCCGCGCGACAAGGGGGTCGTCGGAGTGGACCAGCCGGGGCCCGAAGCCGTCGCCCAGCCAGGCCGCCGCCCCGGCCGCGCCGGCGAGCCCGACGGTGCCGGCGAGGCCGGCCAGCAGTAGACGGCGGCTGACGCCACCGCCCCGGCCCTGCGTCTCCATCACGGGCCTCCTTCCGCTCCCCGTCCCCGACGTTGCCCCGGTTTGTGCCGGTCGGACGCGGAAAGATGGCCCTTGGGCGCGGGACGAGGGTCACCTTGTGAGGTACCCCTGGGGGGTATATGGTCGCGTGCGGAGGTGGAGTTCGATGGAACACGAACACCGGCACCACGACGCGGCCGCCGCGCCTGGGGCGCACGGGCAGCACGCCGAGCACGGCGGGCACGACAAGCACGCCGGGCACGACCCGGAGCAGTTCCGACGGAAGTTCTGGCTGAGCCTGGCGCTGACCGTGCCGATCGTGCTGACCAGCCACATGGTCATGAACTGGTTCGGCTACCGGATCGAGTTCCCGGGCCTGCGCTGGGTCGGCCCGGTGCTCGGCTCGGTCGTCTTCTGGTACGGCGGGTGGCCGTTCCTGGTCGGCGGCGTCCGCGAACTGCGCGACCGGGCGCCCGGCATGATGCTGCTGATCTCGATGGCGATCACGGTCGCCTACGCCGCCTCGGCGGCGACCACCCTCGGCCTGTTCGACCTGGACTTCTGGTGGGAGCTGGCGGCGCTGGTGACCATCATGCTGCTCGGCCACTGGCAGGAGATGAAGGCGATCGGCCAGGCCCAGGGCGCGCTCGCCGCCCTCGCCGCGCTGCTGCCCGACGACGCCGAACGCCTGGACGAGGCGGCACAGCCGCACCGGGTGCCGGTCGGTGACCTGCGGGTCGGCGACTTGGTGCTGGTCCGCTCCGGCGGCCGGGTCCCCGCCGACGGGCGGATCGAGGACGGAGCCGCCGAACTCGACGAGTCGATGATCACGGGGGAGTCCCGGCCGGTGCCCCGCGCCGTCGGGGACCGGGTGGTGGCCGGCACCGTGGCCACCGACTCCGCCCTGCGGGTCCGGGTCGACGCCGTCGGCGAGGACACCGCCCTCGCGGGCATCGGCCGGCTCGTTGCCCAGGCACAGGCCTCCGGCGGGCGCGCCCAGGTGCTCGCCGACCGGTTCGCGGCGCTGCTGTTCTACGTCGCCGCGCTCGCCGGGCTGGCCACCTTCGTCGCCTGGCTCCTCCTGGGCAGCACCGACGAGGCCGTGGTCCGCACCGTGACCGTCCTGGTGATCGCCTGCCCGCACGCCCTGGGGCTGGCCATCCCGCTGGTCGTGGCGCTCTCCACGGCGCTCTCGGCGCGCGCCGGCATCCTGGTGAAGGACCGGCTCGCCCTGGAACGGATGCGCACCGTCGACGCGGTCCTGTTCGACAAGACGGGCACCCTCACCAAGGGCCGGCACACCCTCACCGGCGTGGCCGCCGCGGGCGGCCTGACCGAGGACGACGCGCTGCGCGTCGCCGGCGCGGTCGAGGCCGACAGCGAGCACCCGCTCGCCCGGGCCCTGGTCACCGCCGCCCAGGGTCGCGACCTCCGCGCCGAGGCGCGAGACTTCCGGTCGCTGACCGGCCGCGGCGTCCGCGCCACGGTCGACGGTACGGAGTGGGCGGTCGGCGGCCCGGCCCTGCTGCGCGAGCTGGGCGTGGACATCCCCGACGAGCTGACCCGGGCCGCCGAGGGCTGGTCGAAGCGCGGCGCCGCGGTGCTGCACCTGGTCCGCTCGCCCGAACCGGGCGCGGCGCGGGTGGTCGGGGCGTTCGCCCTCGAGGACGAGGTCCGCCCGGAGGCCCGCGAGGCGATCGCCCAGCTGCGCGAGCAGGGGGTGAAGAAGATCGTGATGATCACCGGAGACGCCCGCCCCGTCGCCGAGGCGGTCGCCGCCGACCTGGGCTTCCGCCCCGGCGTGGACGAGGTCTTCGCCGAGGTGCTCCCCGCCGACAAGGACAAGGCGGTCACCGAACTCCAGTCCCGGGGACTGACCGTGGCGATGGTCGGCGACGGGGTGAACGACGCCCCGGCCCTGGCCCGCGCCGACGTGGGACTGGCCATCGGCGCCGGCACCGACGTCGCGATCGAGTCGGCCGGGGTGGTGCTGGCCAGCGACGACCCGCGCGGCGTCACCGGGGTGATCCGGCTGTCGCGGGCGTCGTACCGCAAGATGCGGCAGAACCTGGCCTGGGCGGCCGGCTACAACGTGCTGGCGATCCCGCTCGCCGCGGGGGTGCTGGCCTGGGCGGGCATCGCGCTCAGCCCGGCGGTCGGCGCGGTGCTGATGTCGGCCTCCACCATCGTGGTGGCGCTCAACGCGCAACTGCTGCGCCGGGTACGGCTCACCCCGGAGGCCGGCTGACCGCCGCTCAGCGCGTCGGGGCGTGCGCGGCCAGGTCGCCGCGCGGGTGGTCGGGTAGGTCGCGGTCGGTGTGGTCGGCGTGGAACAGGGCCTCGTCGAGCAGCGCCCGGACGTGCACGTCGGCCGCCGAGTAGTAGACGAAGGTGCCCTCGCGGCGGCCGCGCACCAGCCCGGCCAGGCGCAGCTTGGCCAGGTGCTGGCTCACCGCCGTGGGGGCCGCCCCGACCAGTTCGGCCAGGCATGCGACGGAGGACTCGCCCTGCAGCAGGGCCCAGAGGATCTTGATGCGGGTGGGGTCGGCGAGCATCCGGAAGCTCTCGGCGGCGAGGTGGACCTGCTCGTCGTCGGGCATCCGGAAGTCCGGGAGCGAGGTGTGCACCGGCCCAGCCTAACGGTGTTCGTTTGGCTGGCTGCCTGAATACCTGCGAACTGATGCAGGTAGGGTGCCGTCCCGTGACGCTGACGACCGATCCCCGGCGTACCGCGCCGACCCCCGTCCCCGTGGTCCGCAGCCGGCGCCTGGCGGTGCGCCTCTGGGCGCTGACCGAGGTGCGCTGGGCGGCGGCGGCCACCCTGCTCTTCGCGCTGGGTGGCCTGGCGCAGCTCGCCGGTGCCCCCGCCTGGCTCTGGTGGGCCCTCTACCTCGCCTGCTACGCGGCCGGCGGCTGGGAGCCGGCGCTGGCCGGACTGCGGGCGCTGCGGGAGCGGAGCCTCGACGTCGACCTGCTGATGATCGTCGCCGCGCTCGGGGCGGCCGGGATCGGCCAGGTGCTCGACGGGGCCCTGCTGATCGTCATCTTCGCCACCTCGGGGGCCCTCGAGGCCTTCGCCACCGCCCGGACCGCCGATTCCGTCCGTGCCCTGCTCGACCTCGCCCCCGAGCGGGCCGCCCGGGTCCGGCCCGACGGCGTCGAGGAGGTGGTCCCGACCGCCGACCTGGTGGTCGGCGAGGTGATCCGGGTCCGCCCCGGCGAGCGGATCGGCGCCGACGCGGTGGTGGTCGACGGGGCCAGCGACGTCGACCAGGCCGGCGTCACCGGCGAGCCGCTGCCCGCGCCCAAGCACCCGGGCGACGAGGTCTACGCCGGCACCGTCAACGGGGCGGGCAGCCTGCTGGCCCGGGTGCACCGGCCGGCGGCCGAATCGGTGGTGGCCCGGATCGTCGCGCTGGTCGAGGAGGCGTCGGCGACCAAGGCGCGTACCCAGCTGTTCATCGAGAAGGTGGAGCAGCGGTACTCGGTCGGCGTCGTGGTGGCCACCCTGGCACTGTTCGCGGTGCCGCTGGCCTTCGGGGCGGCGCTGCAACCGACGCTGCTGCGGGCCATGACCTTCATGATCGTCGCGTCGCCCTGCGCGGTGGTGCTGGCGACCATGCCGCCGCTGCTCTCCGCCATCGCCCTGGCCGGGCGGCACGGCGTACTGGTGAAATCCGCCGTCGTGATGGAGCGGCTGGCCGACACCGACCTCGTGGTCTTCGACAAGACCGGCACGCTGACCGAGGGCACGCCCCGGGTCGCCGAGATCCGCCCGCTGCCCGGCGGCCCGGACGCCGACACGATGCTGCGGCTGGCCGCCGCCGCCGAGCACCCGAGCGAGC
>NZ_JBSGJR010000523.1:0-4987 GCF_053605645.1 Micromonospora sp. NPDC003776 | reverse complement strand
GGATCCAGACGCAAACCCCTTGATCAACGCGGCCGTCGGGGCAGGGGCCGGGGGGCCGGGGTTGGGGGGGTGGGGTTAGGGGAGGAGGGGGTGGCGGAGGACGTTTTCTTCGCGGCCGGGGCCTACGCCGACGACGCTGACCCTGGTGCCGCAGAGTTCCTCGATGCGGGCGATGTAGCGGCGGGCGTTCTCGGGGAGCTCGTCCTCGGTGCGGGCCTTGGTGATGTCCTCCCACCAGCCGTCGAGCTCTTCGTAGATCGGCGTGGCGTGGTGGAAGTCGGTCTGCGTCATCGGCATGTCGTCGACCCGCTTGCCGTTGATCTCGTAGCCGACGCAGATCGGGACCTTGGGCAGGCCGGTGAGCACGTCCAGCTTGGTGATCACCAGATCGGTGACGCCGTTCAGGCGGGACGCGTACCGGGCGACGACCGCGTCGAACCAACCGGCGCGGCGCTCCCGGCCGGTGGTGGTGCCGTACTCGTGGCCGACCTTGACCAGGTGCTGGCCGTTGTCGTCGAAGAGCTCGGTCGGGAACGGGCCGGAGCCCACCCGGGTGGTGTACGCCTTGCTCACCGCGATGACCTTGGTGATCGCGGTCGGCGGGATGCCCGCGCCCACGCACGCCCCACCGGCCGTCGGGTTCGACGAGGTGACGAAGGGGTACGTGCCGTGGTCCATGTCGAGCATGGTGGCCTGGGCACCCTCCAGCAGCACCGTCTTGCCCTGGTCCAGCGCGTCCCAGAGCATGCCGCGGGTCTCCGCGATGTACGGCTTGAGCCGCTCGGCGTAGCCGAGGTACTCCTCGATCGTCGCGTCGAGGTCGATCGCCTTGCGGTTGTAGACCTTGAACAGCAGCTGGTTCTTCTCGCGGAGCGCCAGCTCCAGCTTCTTGCGCAGGATGCCGGGGTCCAGCAGGTCCTGGATGCGGATGCCCATCCGGGCGACCTTGTCGCCGTACGCGGGGCCGATGCCGCGGCCGGTGGTGCCGATCCGGGAGGAGCCGAGGTAGCGCTCCACCACCCGGTCCAGCGCCCGGTGGTGCGGCATGATCAGGTGCGCGTCGCCGGAGATGCGCAGCCGGGAGACGTCCACGCCCCGCTCGGCGAGGCCGTCGATCTCCTCCAGCAGCACCTTCGGGTCGACCACGACGCCGTTGCCGATCACGATCTTCGCGTTCGGCGAGAGCGCGCCGGACGGCATGAGGTGCAGCGCGTACTTCTGGCCGTCCGGGGTGATCACCGTGTGCCCGGCGTTGTTGCCGCCGGAGTAGCGCACCACGTAGTCCACCCGCTCACCCAGCAGGTCGGTAACCTTGCCCTTGCCCTCGTCGCCCCACTGAGCGCCGATGAGCACGATCGCTGGCATCTTTTCCGCCTCCAGAAGGCTCGGGTGCCAGGTGGCGACCGGTTGGCGAGCCCGGGGTGTCAGGCTAACAAGTAGTGACGGCGGGACCGGCAGGGGTTCGTCGAGAAGCAGGAGGCTCCTTCGTGTACGACGTGGTGCTGCTCACCCTCGGCTCGGAGCGGGACGCCGCCGGCGGGGGCTGCGGCAGCGGTGGAGCCTGCTGCGGTGGCGCCGCCGAGGCGACCGGCGAGCAGTCCGAGGAGCGCTGCGAGACGCCGCGCGTACCGGTGCTGGCCTGCGCGGACGCGCTGACCGCCCGTGGTGCCCGGGTGGAGACGGTCACCGCCCGCTCGGACGCCGAGATCGACGAGGTGCTGGCCCGGCTCGACGGGCCGCCGCGCGCGGACGGCCTCACCTGGCCCGACCCCGACTCCAAGACCCGGCTGGTGATCGCCACGGCCAGTGACGGGCAGTTGCGCGCCGTGCTGCGCCGGCTGGTCCGGCGGTACGCTCCGCCGCCCAGCCGCCGACCGGCGGACCTGCCCGGCAACCGGACGGTTCCCGACCTGCCCCCGGTCGGCGTACTCCCGCTCGACCCGGCCCGGACCGGCACGGCGCGGGACCTGGCCGCGCAGCTCGGGCTGCCCCGCGAACCGGCGGCGGTGGCCGCGGCGGTGCTGGACGGCACGCCCCGCCGGCTCGACCTGCTGCGCAACGACGGCGGTTCGGTGACCCTGGACGGCGCGCTGCTCGGCGCGACCGACGACGCGGGCCGGCCGCTGCACTGGCGGGCCCGGGTCGAGGTGGACGACGCGGTCCTCTCCCACGGCGACGACCCGATCCTGGCCTGCGCGATCGGCAACGCCGGTGGGTACGCGCGGCTGGACGACGTGACGCTGCTGGCCGACCCGGACCCGGCCGACGGCCGGGTGGAGGTGGCGGTCGCCGTCTCCGTGGTCACCCGGTCCGCGTTGGGCAGGACGAAGGTACGGCTCGAGGTGCGCCGCGCCCGGGGCCGGGCGGCGGCGGTCGTGCCGCGCGACGGGACGGTGCCCTTCCTCGACGACGGGGTCGAGGGCGAGCTGAGCCGGAAGCGGTCCTGGTGGATCGAACCGGGCGCGTGGGCGGTCTGGACGTCCTGACCTCCGTCGATCCCTGATCGGGGCGCCCGGCGAACCGGACGGCCTATCCTCGGCGGGAGGAATGGGGAGGAACCGTGGTGCACGAGAACGCCGGCCGGGCCCACGAACCGGGCCAACCGCAGGTGCCGGAGCGGGACATCGAACCGCTCTGGCCGCCCGAGCAACTCGACCCGGCCGCGACCACCCCGCCCTGGGCGGCGCCCGTCGATTTGGACCTGCCGTTCAGCCTCGACCCGCCCGCCAGCGCGCCGATGCCCCGCACCCCCGCTATGGGTCCGCGCCCGACCCAGGCACCCGCTCCGGTTCCGGCACCGGCTCCCCGGGATGCCGTGCCGCAGGAGGGCCCGGCGAGCCGGGCTGACGCGGTGGGGCGGGGTCCGGCACCGGACCATGGTGGGGCGGTGCCGACCACCGGAGCGGACGGCTCGACGGCCGGCGAGGCGTCGGACGACGTCGGGCAGGCCGACGACGGCCCAGGCCCGGGGCGGACCGCCTCGCCCTGGTCGCAGCCGCCGCAGCGGCCGAACAACGGGACGCCCGAGATCGACGCGCCGGCCCTCGCCGGACCCTCCGCCGGCGCGCCCACTCCGCCGGACGGCACGGCGGGCCCGCCGGCCGGGCCGCCGGAGGTCGCACCACCGCGGCTCGGGCCGTTCCCGCCCGCACCCGGGGTGCCGCGCCAGCCCTACCCGAACGGGCAGCCGGGCTACCCGGGTGAGTCGGCGTACCCGCCCCCGGAGGCGGCCGGCACACCCTCGGGTTGGTACCCGCCGGTCCCCCCGCAACCGGGTCCACCGCTGCCCGGCGCGCCACAGCCGGTCGCTCCCGGGCCGCCGCCGGCCGGCCACCCGGAGCCCGGCTGGGCGCCGGAGACCGGGGCGACGCCCACCGCCGAGGACTTCGCCCGCCGCCGCCAGGCCAGGCCCGCCGATCCGGTGGCGACCATGGGCGTACGCGGGGTGGTGAACCGGATGGGGCTGGTCCGGCTCCAGCCGGGGCGGCACGAGCAGGAACTCAGGCGGGACATCGAGATGGTGCGCCGCAACTTCGGCGGGCTGCGCCAGGTGACCGTGGTCAACCCGAAGGGCGGCGCCGGCAAGACGGTCGCCATCCTGCTGCTCGCGATGACCTTCGGCCAGAAGCGTGGCGGGTACGTGCTGGCCTGGGACAACAACGAGACCCAGGGCACCCTGGGCATGCGCGCCCAGCAGGACTTCCATTCCCGTACGGTCCGCGACATGCTGCGCGACCTGGCCCAGTTCCAGGGGCCGCACGGCCGGGTCGGTGACCTCTCGCAGTACGTCCGCTCGCAGGGCGAGGGGATGTTCGACGTGCTCGCCTCGGACGAGTCGGCCACCGGCGGGGAGATGCTCACCGCCGCCGCCTTCGCCGAGATCCGGGAGGTGGTCAGCCGGTTCTACAAGCTGATCTTCGTGGACACCGGGAACAACGTCCGAGCGCAGAACTGGCAGGCGGCGATGGACGCCACCGACCAGCTCGTGGTGACCATGTCGGCCCGGAACGACTCGGCCGAGACCGCCGCCCGGATGCTCGACCACCTGGAGCAGAGCGGCCGCCACCGGCTGGTCCGGCAGGCGGTCACGGTGGTGTCCATGCCACCGTCGCGCAAGGAGATCGACCTGCCCGCGATCCAGGAGCACTTCGCCGCCCGGACCCGGGCGGTGCTGCTGGCGCCGTACGAGCGGCTCATCGACACCGGCGAGCCGATCCGGTACGGCCAGCTCTCCTCGGCCACCCGGGACGCGTGGCTGAAGATCGCGGCAGCGGTGGCGGAGGGGCTGTGAACGCGACGGCCGACCCCCGGCGGGGCCGACCGTCGCGCACCGGTCAGCGGCTGGAGAGGGCGTCCGCGGCGGCCGGGTCGCAGTCGCGGAGGAACTGGGCGCAGCGCGCCGCCTCGTCCGCCTCGCCGATCTCGCCCGCCGCCCGGGACAGCACGTAGAGGCAGCGGAGGAAGCCCCGGTTGGGCTTGTGCGACCAGGGCACCGGCCCGTGGCCCTTCCAGCCGCTGCGCCGCAGCTGGTCCAGGCCCCGGTGGTAGCCGGTACGCGCGTACGCGTACGCCGGGATGACCTGGCCCGCGCCGAGCGCGCGAGCGGCGAGGGCCCCCCAGGCCGCGCTGTGGCTCGGGAAGCGGGCCGCCACGTCGGCGAACGCCTCGTCGGTGTCCTGCTGGGCGGCGTCGGCCAGCGCGGCGTCGGCCTCCTCGTGCACGGGCAGGAGGGTGGCCGGTGGCTCAGGCAACAGGTTCTGCATCGCCCCATTCAACCCGCTTCGCCCTGCGGTCCGCGAGGGGCTTCGCGGAGCCGCTCGGCTGAACGGCTGAGGGTTTCGTCACGCCTGCGGCCCGCCGGCCACGTACCTGCGGCCCGCCGCCCGATACCCGCGGCCCATGCCCTGCGGCGTTGTTTTCCACTACAACTGATGGTCCGGAGCCTCCCCAGGACCCGGTTATGCAGGAGCCCGGCGGCCCGGCCGCC
>NZ_JBSGJR010000522.1:0-4988 GCF_053605645.1 Micromonospora sp. NPDC003776 | reverse complement strand
ACCGCGGTCCCGGCCGGCCGGACGCTCGCCACCCGCGGCCTCACCGGCGGCCGGCGCCTCGGCGCCCTCCGGGCGGACCTTGTCCAGGTAGATCTTGCCGCGCTGGTCGATGTCGGCGATCTCCACCTCGACCTTGTCGCCGACGTTGAGGAAGTCCTCGACCTTCTCGACCCGCTTGCCGTCGCCCACCTTGGAGATGTGCAGCAGGCCGTCACGGCCCGGCAGGAGCGAGACGAAGGCGCCGAACGCGGCGGTCTTCACCACGGTGCCGAGGAAGCGGTCGCCCACCTTCGGCAGGGTCGGGTTGGCGATCGCGTTGATCCGCTCGACCGCGGCCTGGGCCGACGGGCCGTTGGTCGCGCCGACGTAGATGGTGCCGTCGTCCTCGATGGAGATCTCGGCGCCGGTCTCGTCCTGGATGGCGTTGATGGTCTGGCCCTTCGGGCCGATCACCATGCCGATCTTGTCGACCGGGATCTTGACGGTGGTGACCCGCGGCGCGTAGTCGCTCATCGTGGCCGGGCCCTCGATCGCCGACTGCATCACGTCGAGGATGGTCTGCCGGGCCTCGTGCGCCTGCTGGAGCGCGGCGGCCAGCACGTCCGACGGGATGCCGTCGAGCTTGGTGTCGAGCTGCAGCGCGGTGACGAAGTCCCGGGTGCCGGCGACCTTGAAGTCCATGTCGCCGAACGCGTCCTCGGCACCGAGGATGTCGGTCAGCGTCACGTACTGGGTCTTGCCCTCGACCTCGTCGGAGATGAGGCCCATGGCGATGCCGGCGACCGGCGCCTTCAGCGGCACACCGGCCGACAGCAGGCCCAGGGTGGAGGCGCAGACCGACCCCATCGAGGTGGAGCCGTTGGAGCCGAGCGCCTCGGAGACCTGGCGGATCGCGTACGGGAACTCCTCGCGCGAGGGCAGCACCGGGATCAGCGCCCGCTCGGCGAGCGCGCCGTGGCCGATCTCGCGCCGCTTCGGCGAGCCGACCCGGCCGGTCTCGCCGGTGGAGTACGGCGGGAAGTTGTAGTTGTGCATGTAGCGCTTGGACTTCTCCGGGGAGAGGGTGTCCAGCGACTGCTCCATGCGCAGCATGTTGAGCGTGGTGACGCCCAGGATCTGGGTCTCGCCCCGCTCGAACAGCGCCGAGCCGTGCACCCGCGGCAGCACGCCGACCTCGGCGGTCAGCGGACGGATGTCGCGCGGGCCGCGGCCGTCGATGCGGACCTGCTCGCGCAGCACCCGGCTGCGGACCTCGGACTTGGTCAGCGAGCGGAAGGCGGCGGAGAGCTCCTTCTCCCGACCCTCGAAGCGCGGGGCCAGCTCCTCGGCGACCTTGGCCTTGACCCGGTCCAGGGCCTCCTCGCGGTCGTGCTTGCCGGCGATCTTCAGCGCCTCGGCGACGTCGGCGCGGGCCAGCTCGGCCACGGCGTCGTACGCGTCGTCCTGGTAGTCCAGGAAGATCGGGAACTCGGCGACCGGCTTGGCCGCGACCTCGGCCAGCTCGCCCTGCGCCCGGCACAGCTCCCGGATGGCCGGCTTGGCGGCCTCCAGGCCGCTGGCGACGACCTCCTCGGTCGGGGCGGTGGCCCCGCCGGCGACCAGCTTCACGGTGTGCTCGGTGGCCTCGGCCTCGACCATCATGATCGCGACGTCGCCGTCCGGCAGGGCACGGCCGGCCACCACCATGTCGAAGGTGGCCCGCTCCAGCTCCTCGTAGGTCGGGAAGGCGACCCACTGGCCGTCGACGTGCGCCATCCGGGTGGCCCCGATCGGGCCGGAGAACGGCAGGCCGGAGAGCTTGGTCGACATCGAGGCGGCGTTGATGGCCACCACGTCGTACGGGTGCTGCGGGTCGAGCGCCAGCACGGTCTCGACGACCTGGACCTCGTTGCGCAGGCCCTTGACGAAGGACGGGCGCAGCGGCCGGTCGATCAGCCGGCAGGTGAGGATCGCGTCCTCGCTGGGCCGGCCCTCGCGGCGGAAGAACGAGCCGGGGATCCGGCCCGCGGCGTACATCCGCTCCTCGACGTCCACGGTCAGCGGGAAGAAGTCGAACGACTCCCGCGGCTGCTTGCTGGCCGTGGTGGCGGAGAGGACGACCGTCTCACCCAGCTGGGCGATGACGGAGCCGGCGGCCTGACGGGCCAGCCGGCCGGTGGAGAACGTGATCTCCCGGGTGCCGAAGGACCCGTTGTCGATCACGGCGGTGCGGGATTCGGTGCCGAGGTTGGTCTCGGTCATGTGCGATGGTGCTCCTTCGCGTCGTGGGCCACGACACCGGAGCTGCTCAGACGGCCGGTCTTCGATCGAAGCGCCCGGGTGGCCGGCATGATGCCGGGGTGCCCGGGGGCCACTACCGGAGACCGGTACGCTGACCGGCTCCCTGTCGGGTGGTCGCGCGGCCCTGTTCTTCTGTCTTACCGGAGCGGGGGAGCGGCCGTAGGCCACTCCCCCGTCACGTCATCGGCGCAGGCCGAGCCGCTCGATGAGCGACCGGTAGCGGTTGATGTCCTTCTTCTGGACGTAGTTGAGCAGCCGACGGCGACGGCCGACCAGCAGCAGCAGCCCACGGCGGCTGTGGTGGTCGTGCTTGTGCACCTTCAGGTGCTCGGTGAGCTCGGCGATCCGCTTGGTGAGGACCGCGACCTGCACCTCCGGCGAACCGGTGTCGCCCTCGGCGGTCGCGTACTCCGCGCGGATCTTGGCCTTTGCTTCCTGGTCGAGCGCCATGTTCTCCCTGTTTCGTGGGTCGTTCGATGAGGTCCGTCGGAGTGGTCGGAGTGACCTGGGGACGGACCGGTTCCTCGCACCCGCGGCGTCGTGCAGGCACGCGAGGCCCCGCGTCGGTCAGCCGACGTCCCTGCCAGACTACCAGCCCGGTCGGGTACCGCCCGGTGAAGGGCCGCGCCACGCCCCCGGGGCGGCCTCAGCCCAGCGCCCGGCGGGTCCGCTCGACGTCCTCGGCGATCTGGGCCACCAACGGCTCGACCGAGTCGTACGTCCGTTGTTCCCGCAGGTGCGACACGAAGTCCAGGGCCAGCCGCTCGCCGTACAGGTCGCCGGTGAAGTCCAGCGCGTAGGCCTCCACCCGGCGCTCCCGTCCGGAGAAGGTCGGGTTGGTGCCGATGGAGACGGCCGCGGCGAGCGGCTCCCGGCCGCGGCGGATCAGCCGGGCGGCGTAGACCCCGTCGGCGGGGACCGCCGCGTACCGGTGGCAGAGCAGGTTGGCGGTGGGATAGCCCAGCTCGCGCCCCCGCTGGTCGCCGCGGACCACCACGCCCTCCACCCGGTGCGGGCGGCCGAGCGCGGCCGCCGCCGCGGTCACGTCGCCGGCGTCGATGCAGGAGCGGATGTACGTGGAGGAGAAGACCGTTCCCGCCTCGGCGACCAGCGGCGCGCCCTGCACGGCGAAGCCGAAGGTGCGGCCGAGCCGCTCCAGCAGGGCCACGTCCCCGGCCGCCTTGTGGCCGAACCGGAAGTTGGCGCCGACCACCACCAGCGCGGCGTGCAGGTGCTCGACCAGGATGTCGTGCACGAACGCCTCGGCGGGCAGCCGGGAGAACTCCGGGGTGAACGGCACCACGCAGAGCACGTCGACGCCGAGGGCCTCGATCAGCTCCGCCTTGCGGGCCGGCTCGGTGAGCACGGCGGGGTGCGCGCCGGGCCGGACCACCTCGGCCGGGTGCGGGTCGAAGGTGACCACCACCGACTTGACGCCCAGCTCCCGGGCGCGGGCCACGGCGTGCCCGATGGTGGCCTGGTGCCCCTTGTGCACCCCGTCGAAGACGCCGATGGTGACCACCGAGCGGCCCCAACCGCCGGGTGCCGCCTCGTACCCCCGCCACCGCTGCATTTTCGCTCCTCCCCTGCTCGCCAGGTGCTCCGCGCCGCCGCCGTCAGGCCGGGGCCAGCACGATCTCCGCGCGGGCCCGGCCGTCCCGCTCGCTGACGATAGCGATCAACCCGCCCTCGGGACCGAACACCGCGTACGGGCCGGTGATGCCGGCGGGGTCCAGCGGGCCGCCGTGGGAGAGGATCTTCGCCTCGTCCGGCGTGGCGTCCCGGCGCGGGAAGAACCGGTCGGCGGCGGCGTCCAGCGGCAGGTTGACCACGTCGGGCGCGCGCCGTTCCAGCTCGTCGAGGGTGGCCGCCTCGGCCAGCGGGAAGCCGCCGACCGCGGTGCGGCGCAGCGCGGTCAGGTGGCCGCCGACCCCGAGCGCCAGGCCCGCGTCCCGGGCGATGGCCCTGATGTACGTCCCGGACGAGCAGGTCACGTCCACGTCCACGTCCACCACGTCCGGGGTGTCCCGGCGGATCGCCAGCACGTCCAGCCGGGAGATGGTGACCCGGCGGGCGGGCAACTCGACGCTCTCCCCCTCGCGCACCCGCTTGTACGCCCGCTGGCCGTTGATCTTGATGGCGCTCACCGCGCTCGGCACCTGGTCGATCTCGCCGGTGAGCGCGGCGAGGGCGTCCCGCACCGCGTCGTCGGTGACGCCCACGGTGGACGCGGTGGCGATCACGTCGCCCTCGGCGTCGTCGGTGACCGTGGCCTGGCCGAGCCGGATCGTCGCGGTGTAGCTCTTGCTGGCGCCGATCACGTAGGTGAGCAGCCGGGTGGCCCGGCCCACGCCGATCACCAGCACCCCGGTGGCCATCGGGTCCAGCGTGCCCCCGTGGCCCACCCGCCGGGTACGCGCCAGCCGCCGGATCCGCGCCACCACGTCGTGCGACGTCATGCCGGCGGGCTTGTCGACCACGATCAGACCGTCTGTGCTCACGACCGCCAAGCCTGCCAGACCGCGCCCTCCCGGCCGGGCGGGGGATACCGCTCCGGGGTGGCGAAGTGTCATAGTCAGGGACACCTCGCCCATTTCGCGCATCGGGGAACACGATGACCGATCGGCCGGAGTCCAGCGCACCCCGCAATCCCCACCCGCCGCTCCCCCACGGCGGCGGGCCGGGCACGGCCCCGCAGTGGCCGGGCC
>NZ_JBSGJR010000521.1:0-4990 GCF_053605645.1 Micromonospora sp. NPDC003776 | reverse complement strand
ACGCGCGGGGTCGCCCGCCCCACCCCCCAGCCCGCCCCCCCCGCCTTCCCACCGGGGGGCCCGGCGGCCCGCGCCGGGTCGCTCTCCCCGGCTCGGGTCGCGGGCCGCGCCCGTCCGCCACCGCCTCGACCGGCGCGCGTCCGGTCCGGCCCGCCCCGGCACGGCTCGGCGTGATCGACTCAGGTTGCGGCATGCCGGGCCGTCCGGGGCGGTGGAGGCCGCGACCTTCCGCGTTCCGCGCCGGCCGGGACCGCCCAGGCCGCGACTTGCCGCATTCCGCGGCGCTTCCGAGCCGGCGGGGGGCGCGAGCTGCGGCATTCCGCGCCGGCAGGGAGTCGTTCCGGTCCACTTCGTGGGACCGGGTGACGGACGCCTCGCGCGGGCGGTCGGGCGTGAACGGGGGATGACGAGCGTGCGACGACCCTGTGTGAGGGCGCTCACCCCGCAGTCCGGGACACACCGCCGGAACCGCCCCCTACCATCCTTCCTAGGTGCGTAATCGGCACCTGACGGCCATGGCACAGATCAGCGCAGGGCGCAGCGCGGCGTCCCGACGCCCCAGGCCGACCGCATACGAGCGTCTACGAGGACCGATGAATCCTGTCGTACTGATCGCCGAAGAACTCGCCCCCGCCGCCATCGAGGTGCTCGCGCACGACTTCGACGTGCGTCACGTCGACGGCACCGACCGCCTGGCCCTGCTCTCCGCCCTCTCCGAGGCCGACGCGGTGATCGTACGCAGTGCCACCCAGATTGACGCCGAGGCGATCGCGGCCGCGCCGCGGCTGAAGGTGGTCGCCCGGGCCGGCGTCGGCCTGGACAACGTCGAGGTGCCGGCCGCCACCGCCCGGGGCGTCATGGTCGTCAACGCTCCCACCTCCAACATCGTCTCCGCCGCCGAGCAGGCCGTCGCGCTGCTGCTCGCCGTCGCGCGGAACACCGCCAGCGCCAGCGCCGCGCTGAAGGCGGGCGAGTGGAAGCGGTCGAAGTACACCGGCGTCGAGATCCAGGGCAAGACCGTGGGCGTGGTCGGCCTCGGCCGGATCGGCGTGCTGTTCGCGCAGCGCATCGCCGCCTTCGGCACCCGGCTCATCGCGTACGACCCGTACATCCAGCCGGCCCGCGCGGCCCAGCTCGGCGTCCGCCTGGTCGGGCTGGAGGAGCTGCTCCGGGAGAGCGACTTCATCTCGATCCACCTGCCCAAGACGCCGGAGACGGTGGGCCTGATCGGCGAGAAGGAGCTGGCGATCGTCAAGCCGGGGGTCCGGATCGTCAACGCCGCCCGCGGCGGCCTGGTCGACGAGCAGGCGCTGGCCGACGCGATCGCCGAGGGCCGGGTGGCCGGCGCGGGCGTCGACGTGTACGCCAAGGAGCCCTGCACCTCCTCGCCGCTGTTCGCCTTCGACAACGTGGTGGCCACCCCGCACCTGGGCGCGTCCACCCACGAGGCGCAGGACAAGGCCGGCCTGGCCGTGGCGAAGAGCGTCAAGCTGGCGCTGCAGGG
Organism: Micromonospora sp. NPDC003776; assembly: GCF_053605645.1. Lineage (NCBI taxonomy): Bacteria > Bacillati > Actinomycetota > Actinomycetes > Micromonosporales > Micromonosporaceae > Micromonospora > Micromonospora sp. NPDC003776. Next base: position 3,486 of record NZ_JBSGJR010000521.1, on the reverse strand, counting down.
CGAGTTCGTGCCGGACGCGGTGAACGTCCAGGCCGGCGGCGTGGTCGCGGAGGACGTCCGGCCGCTGCTGCCGCTGGCGGAGAAGCTCGGCCGGGCCTTCACCGCGGTGGCCGGCGGGGTGGCCGCGAGCGTCACCGTGGAGGTGCGCGGCGAGATCATCAACCACGACGTCTCGGTGCTCAAGCTCGCCGCCACCAAGGGATTGTTCAGCTCGGTGGTGGAGGAGCAGGTCACCTACGTGAACGCGCCGCACCTGGCCGCCGAGCGCGGCGTGCAGGTGGCGCTGAGCACCCCGGCCGAGACCGTGGACCACCCCGACCTGGTGACCGTGCGCGGGGCGCTGCCGGACGGCCGGACGGTCAGCGTCTCCGGCACGGTGACTCACACCGGCACCCGGGACGTCATCAAGCTGACCGAGGTGGACGGTTTCGACGTGGAGATCGGCGCGGAGGGCATCCTGGTCTTCCTCCGCTACGTCGATCGGCCCGGCGTGGTCGGCACCGTCGGCACCCTGCTCGGCGAGGCCGGCGTGAACATCGCCGCCATGCAGGTCGCCCGGCGGGAGGCCGGTGGCGAGACGCTGATGACGCTCACCGTCGACCAGGCGCTCGGCGCCGACCTGCTCAGCTCGGCGGCCTACTCTATCGGGGGGGTCGGGGGCAGGGGGGCGGACCTGCGGTACGTTTTGGAGTCGGTACTGGAGGTTTGGGGGGCCGGGCGGGCCGGCCGGGCCCCTCGTCATGTCCGGGTCGCCTCAGGGGGCGACGCGGGCGGGCGGCGCGTAGACCGAGCCGTCCTGGGGGTCGAAGAGCATCAGGTCGTGCTCGCCGGCCAGCCGTTCGATGTCGAGCAGCACCTGGTCCTCGCAGGTGGGGAGCAGTTGCATCGCCACGTGGTCGGCGGCCGTGTGCAGCGGGGAGACCTCCCAGGGCGTGCCCGGGCGGGCCGGGCGGTCCGGATAGGCGCCGGTGATCGCCCGGTAGAAGTTGACCACCCGCGGGTCGGGGTACTGCTCGCGGTGCCGCCCCTCGCGGCACCGCGACACCGCTGCCCGTACGTCGTCGGGCGTGGCTCCGGGTGGGAGGGCCCACACGCTCAGATCGAAACTCACGGCGGACAGCGTGCCATCCCCGGTCCGCGCCGTCACCCCTGCCCCACCGCAGGTTAACCGGTTGTTGACCGACCGACCCGTCACGACGGTCCGCTGTGGAGACTCTTGCGTCGAGTTGCGTCGATTCGCTAGCGTACCGGTGCGGTCACTGGCTGAGTTGGGACTCCGGCCCGTCTTCGGGTGACGCGGTCGTCCGTCCGGCCCACCAGCCCGCACCCCTCGATTGCGCGAGCCACGCGCACTCGTCGCTGACCGGCCCTCACGGTCGTTGCCGAGACCGTGGGGGCCGATCGCGGACCGCGTCCCGGATGCGAAGGCGGGGCGACGGAGTTCCTGGCGCTCAGCGCCGACGGTGCGTGAAGAGCGCCCGATAGTCCGAGCCGTTGCGGAACCAGGCCAGGCCGGCCGGACCGGCTGCGTACAGCGCGGTGGCGTAGGCGTCGGCGACCGCGAGGTCGGGCCCGACCACGGTGGCGGAGTCGAGCTGGTCGGCGGGCTCGCCGGTGTGCGGGTCCACCACGTGACCCCGGCGACCGGTCACCCCGGAGGTGCCCACCGCGCCGGCGGTCATCTCCAGCACCAGTGGCGCCCGGCGGGCGTCCGTGGGGTGGTGCACCGCGATCCGCCACGGGCCTCCGTGCGGGGCGTGGCCGCGTACCGTCAGGTCGGCGCCGGAGAGCACCGCGTAGTCGTGGACGCCGGCGGCGCGCAGCCGGGCTGCGGCCCGTTCCACCGCCCAGCCGCCGAGCAGGCCGCCCGGGTCGAAGCCGCCGGGCACCGCCCAGGCGTCGAACCAGCCGTCGGTGGCCGCCCGCATGGCCGCGCAGCGGTCCACCAGGTCGGCCAGCGGGGGGTACGACTCGGGGCTGATCTCGCCCCGCCGCAGCTTCGACACCAGGCTGTCGGGCCGGTTCGGCCCGTAGGTGAGGTCGATGGCGCGCAGCTCGGCGACCGCGTCGCGCAGCGCCTCCCCGACCCCGCGCCGACCGAGCCACTCGGGGGCGTTGAGCAGCACCGTGTACTCGGCGGTGGAGGTGCGCACGGTGTGCTCGACGCTGATCCGGTCGGCGACGGTGGCGCCGGCCCGGTCCAGCCGGTGGCTGCGGGCGCCGAGGCGCAGGTCGGGGCGGCGGCGGACGAAGGCCGACTGGTCGATCCACCGGGTCCGGGGCTGCTCGTTCGGCCAAGCCGCCCGGCGCTGCTCGTCGATTCGCATGGCACCTGCTCCTCGCTGGCGACGCCGCAGCGTCGCGGCGAAGCCGGTCCCGGGCCCCCGTCGACCCGCTCACCGCTGACCATAGGGGCTGGAGTTGATCGCCCCATGAGTGACACCTGAGAGGATCCTGAACGTTCCGCTGTCCCGGATGGTGGAAGACGCGTACCGGGAGCCGGGACGGCGACGTACCGTTGCGCAGAACGACGAGGTGAGGAGCGCCAGGTGGCACGTATCGCGGTGGTGGCCGGGGACGGGATCGGACCCGAGGTTGTCGGGCAGGCCCGCAAGGTCATCGACGCCGTGCTCCCCGGGGTGGAGGCCACCGGGTACGACCTCGGCGCGGCCCGCTACCACCGCACCGGCGAGGTGCTGCCGGAGTCCGTCCTCGATGAGCTGGCCGGGCACGACGCCATCCTGCTCGGCGCGATCGGCGACCCGACCGTGCCGCCGGGCGTGCTGGAGCGTGGCCTGCTGCTCAAGCTCCGCTTCGCCTTCGACCAGTACGTCAACCTTCGCCCGTCGCGACTCTGGCCCGGGGTGTCCGGCCCGCTGGCCGCCGTCAAGCCCGGCGAGGTCGACCTGGTCGTCGTCCGCGAGGGGACCGAGGGCCTGTACGTCGGCGCCGGCGGCTCACTGCACCGGGACACCCCGGCCGAGGTGGCCACCGAGGAGAGCCTGAACACCCGGCACGGCGTGGAGCGGGTGATCCGGGACGCCTTCGTCCGGGCCCGTCGCCGGGAACGGCACAAGGTCACCCTGGTGCACAAGACCAACGTGCTCACCCACGCCGGCTCGCTGTGGGCCCGCGCCTTCGAGGCCGTCGCCGCCGAGTACCCCGACGTGACCACCGAGTACCAGCACGTCGACGCTGCGGCGATGTTCCTCGTGACCAACCCCCAGCGCTACGACGTGCTGGTCACCGACAACCTCTTCGGCGACATCCTCACCGACATCGCCGCCGCCGTCACCGGTGGCATCGGGCTGGCCGCCAGCGGCTCCATCAACCCGGAGGGGCGTTACCCGTCGACGTTCGAGCCGGTGCACGGCTCCGCGCCGGACATCGCCGGCCAGGGCGTCGCCGACCCGGTCGCGGCCGTGCTCTCCGCCGCGCTCCTGCTCGACCAGCTCGGGCATGCCGACGCCGCCGCCCGGGTCACCG
>NZ_JBSGJR010000520.1:0-4994 GCF_053605645.1 Micromonospora sp. NPDC003776 | reverse complement strand
GGCGGGACACGCATCCTTCGGGGGCGCGGGCCAGGGCGGCTCCGCCAACCAGCAGGTGCTCAAGCACCTCGTCGACCTCCGAGCGATCAAGATCGCTGAGTTCCACCCGCCGACTCGGTGCTATACGGTCGGGGGGTGAAGACCGAGCGTCACTGGTGGAACGGCGACCGCACCGTGCGGGGGCGCCGTGACGTGTTCATCCGTACCGACGGCGTGTCGTGGGAGGTGGAGGCCCGAGCCGGCGGCGGCACCGGCCGGTCGAAGATCTACCAGTGCCCCGGCCGGAAGTCGGCGGAGATCCTCGCCGGGACGTGGATGAACCCGCAGAGCCGATGGCAGGTCATGGCACCCTGATCGGCCCGCCGACGACGGGTCCTTAACCGCACGTTATGGATCGCTTAGCGATGCCACTGGATACCACGCCTTACCTTCAGCCGGTCATATCCACGAGGGATACGGGGCCCGGGAGGACATCCAGTGGTCAGACGCAATGCCGCACGACTCGTCGTCGCTGTCGTCGGAGTGATCGCGCTGCTTGGCGCGGGGCAGACCGCGGCCTTCGCCGCGCCGACGAACGACGACTACTCCGCCGCGATCGCGGTGGAGACCATTCCTTTCACCACCACCATTGACGCCAGCGGAGCATCGACGGGCCCGACCGACCCGACGACCTGTTCCAACAAGGGGTCGGTCTGGTTCACCGTCACGCCGGAGCGGGACGGCCGCCTGCAGGCCGACACGATCGGCAGCGACTACGACACGGTGCTCTCCGCGTGGACCGGCGAGCCGGGGGCGTTCACCCAGCTGGCCTGCAACGACGACTACCAGGGCCAGCAGTCGAGGGTCGCCTTCCCGGTCACCGCCGGGACCACCTACCGGTTCATGGTCGGGGTCTGCTGCGGCAACGGCGGGGTGGGTGGCGGGTCGCTCCGGTTCTCGGTCAGCTACGTCCCGCCGCCGCCGAACGACAACTTCGCCGACGCGATCGCGGTCACCGGGCTGCCCTACTCGAACATCCAACCCTACGAGGCTGCCACCCGGGAGGCGGGCGAGACGTCGGTCTGCGCCTCCTCGCAGCACACCACCTGGTACTCGTACACACCGACGACCACCGTGTCGGTCGTCGCTCAGACCAACCCGATGTACGCCGGCATCAACGTGTACCGCGGCTCGTCGCTCGGCAGCCTGTCGTTCGTCCGGTGCACCGGTCTCTACGACTACCGCTCGCTGACCTTCGTGGCGGAAGCCGGCCGGACGTACCTGTTCCAGGTCAGCGGGGACGGCATCGCCTCGCACGACTTCCGGTTGACGCAGGCGCCGGATCCCGTCGCCAACTTCGCCTACTACCGCAGCGATCCGAATTCGTTCGACCTCGTGGCGTTCTCCAACACCGCCTATGACCCGGCCGGCGCGGGTCTCGCGTCCTACGCCTGGGACTTCGGAGACGGCGCGACCTCCACGGAGCCGAACCCCGGCCACCGCTACCCCGCCGACGGCGACTACCCGGTCCAGTTGCGGGTGGAGACGCCGGACGGACGCAGCGACTCGATCACCCGGGTGGTCGAGGTGCATACCCATGACGTGGCCATCGTGCGGGTGAAGGTGCCGGCGAGCGCCCGGGTCGGGCACACCATCACGGTTGAGGCCCAGATCCAGAACACCCGGTACGAGGAGAACGTCCAGGTGGACCTCTACAAGAGCATCCCGGGCGACTACTCCCACCTCGGAGCGGTGAAGAAGCTGGTCCCGGTCGGGGAAACGGGTAAGACCACGTCATTCGCGTTCACCTACACCGTGACCGCGGACGACCTGGCGCTCGGGAAGCTCACCTTCCGGGCCGCCGCGGACCTGAGCCCGAACCGCGACGCGATCCCGGCGGACAACGAACTGCTCTCCGCGCCCGTAAAGATCATCTGAGTTCTGAGCGCCCCCGGGTCCCAGACCCGGGGGCGCTCAGAAACGCCACGGAGATCAGGCCCGATCCGAGGATGACCTATCGGGGACCGCAGCCGGTGGCACCGTCGAGAAGTTCTCGAGCGGCATCAAGGTGGCCGGCGTGGCGTGCGGTCTCCTCGATCATGTGCAGGCACACCCAGCGAAGGTCGGTGATCGGCTCGTCCGGCCAGTCGAGCCCATGCTCGCCGAGCAGGTCCGCGTCCAGGTCGACCGAGTGCAGGATCTCGTTCGAGATCCCGCACTGGCGCCGATAGTGGTCGATCACCGCGGCGCTGGAGTGTTCGGTCGTGAACGGCGCCTCGGGATCGTAGGGCGGGTCGTCGATGCCGTCGTCCCAGCTCACCTGCGGTTCGGTCCCGAGGACGACACGTTGGAACCACGCGGCTTCCGCGCCGGCCAGGTGCAGGACCAGCCCGATGGGCGTCCAGCCTGACGGAAGCGCCGGCGTGCGCAGCTGCGACTCGTCCAAGCCCTCGATGATCGCCAATACGGCAGCACGCTGCTGGTCGAGGAAGTACTGCAACCGGTCGCGCTCGCTGATCGTTGAATCACCCACCCGGCCGACTCTAGACCGAATCCTGAACTTCTCAGGGCACCGGTTGCGGCGGGCGGGGGCCCACGTACCGCGAGTCCGGCCGGATGATCTTCGGGTCCTGGGCCTGCTCCAGGACATTCGCACACCACCCGATGACCCGACTGGTGGCGAAGGTCGGCGTGAACATCTCCCGCGGCAGCCCGCACAGCTGCATGACGACGCCCGCGTAGTACTCGACGTTGGTGTGCAGTTCGCGGCCGGGCTTCAGCTCCGCCAGCAAGGACAGGACCAGCTCCTCGACCGCCGTGGCGAACTCCACCAGCTGCCCGCCGAGGTCCTGGGCGACGCCCTTGAGCATGCGCGACCGCGGGTCTTCAGTGCGGTAGACCGGGTGCCCGAAGCCCATGATCCGCTCACCGCTCAGGATCCGCGAGCGCAACCACGAGTCGGCCCGGTCGATCGAGCCGATGGCGTCGAGGGTGTCCAGGGCCCGGCTGGGAGCGCCGCCGTGCAGCGGGCCGGAGAGGGCGCCGAGGGCGCCGCCGATGCAGGCGTAGATGTCGGCGCCGGTGGAGGCGATGACGCGGGCGGTGAAGGTTGACGCGTTGAAGCCGTGATCAACCGTCGCGATCAGGTAGCGCTCGATCGCCCGGGCGTGAACCTCGGACGGCTCCTCGCCGCTGATCATGTACAGGTAGTTCGCCGCGTGCGGCAGGTCATCACGCGGCTCGATCGGCTCCAGGCCCGCTCGTAGCCGGAACAACGCCGCCAGCAGGCTCGGCACCAGGGCGCAGAGTGCCATGGCCTGCGCGCGCCGTTCGGCGGGCGACGTGTCGTAGAGCGGGCGGGCTCCGGCAGCCAGGCCGGCGACCGCCAGCGCGGCCCGCAGGGCGCCCATCGGGTCCGGAGACTTCGACGCCGCCGCGATGCCGGGCAGGGCGGCGGCGACCGCGGGCGGGATGTGGCGCAGCGGCGCGATCTCCTCGTGCAGCGCCTTGGGCTCGGCGGGAAGGGAACCGTCGATGAGCAGCGCCCACACGTCCTCGAGCGTCCGGCGCTCGGCCAGTTCGATGGCCGAGTACTGCCGGTAGTGGTAGAAGCCTTCGTGGCCGCGGACGTGGCCGATCGTGGTGTCGGTGACCACGACGCCTGCGAGCCCGCGCGGGGCGGTGATGGTGTCAGCCATGCGCACAGCGTCCCGCCGACGATCCGGGCCGGTCAACATTGATCCAGTCAATATGAGATCGTGCCCACATGCCCGAGGACCAGCTGCTGACCACCGCCGAAGTGGCGCTTCGCCTGCGCATCAAGCCAGAGACGCTCTATGCGTACGTCAGCCGAGGGTTGCTTGCCAAGGTCAAGGTTCCGGGCGAGCGGGTCAGCCGGTTCCGGCTGGCCGACGTCGAGCGGCTGGCCGCCCGCACGCAGGCGACCCGGCCGCAACGCGATGCCGCGCCGGCGATGCGCACCGCCGTCACGTTGATCGCGTACGGGCGGCTCCACTACCGGGGACTGGATGTCGCCCAGCTCGCGCCGGTGACTCCGTTCGAGGAGATCGCGCACTGGCTGTGGACGGGTGAGCGGCACCCGCCGGCTTTCGCGGCGTCAGCGCAGACCCTCGAACGGGCGAGGCAGGCGAGCGGACACCTGCCCCCGTATGCCCGGCTCTTCGACCGGCTGCCGGTGATCGTCGCCGTCGCGGCCGCCATGGACCCGCTGCGCTTCGACCTGACGCCCGCGACCGTGACGGCTCTCGCGCCGGCATTGCTCTCCACCATGGTCGACGCTCTGCCCGTCGTAGGCGAGGCACCCGCCGGCGACAGCCTCGCCGCCCGCCTGTGGTCGCGGTTGACGGCCAGGCCTCCGTCCGCGGAGGGCCTCCGGGCACTCAACGCCACGCTCGTCCTGCTCGCCGACCATGACCTGGCCGCCTCGACCATTGCGGTACGCGTAGCGGCGTCGACACGGGCGAACCCGTACGCGGCGGTGCTGGCGGGCCTCGGCGCGCTGGACGGGCCGATGCACGGAGCTGTCGGCAGCAGCGTCCACCGGATGATCGAGGCGGCGTTGCGGGATGGTGCGGCGGCGGCGATCGCCGAATGGTTGCGGACCGGCGGGCTGCCCGGCTTCGGGCATGGGCTGTACCCGCAGGGCGACCCCCGCGGTGCGGCCCTCCTCGATCTCGTGGCGGACCTGCCGGTAGAGGGCGAGTTACGGCGTACCGTCGACGACCTGATCGCGACGGCGGCGCGGCGGGGCAGTAGGCCCAATATCGACTTCGCGGTGGGGGCGTTGGCGCACGCGACCGGCATGGGGCCGGGCGCGGGCGAGGTGATTTTCTCGATCGCCCGGACGGCGGGCTGGATCGCCCACGTCATGGAGGAGTACGCGCAGCCGAACAACCGGTTCCGGTGGAACAGCGGCTACACCGGCCCACCCCCAGCCACCAGGTGAACTGCCGGTTGCGGCGGTGGTGCCGGCGTCCCTGTGCGGGCGCCGGCAC
>NZ_JBSGJR010000519.1:0-5004 GCF_053605645.1 Micromonospora sp. NPDC003776 | reverse complement strand
CACAACCGTCCATGATCGACGGTGGCTGCCCTCGTTCCCGCATCGCATCGAACCGCAGCTCAGCCAAGGTCAACAACCCCGGCTGGAGTACTAGGGTGATGAACGTTGACGCTCCACGAGGGTTTACAAGGCATCACCTCGATCGAGGAGGCTGCTCTCTTTGCCGCAGCTTGCGCTGAGCGAGCATCCGGAATCCTGTTCTGGGTGGTCTCCGAGGATGGCCGCCACGACGACCTCGACCAGTACCATGAGGCACTGGAACTCCTGTGGGCCCCGGTCACGGCCGATTCTCTCCGATACGCCGTGGCCGCTCACGTACTGGAGGGCCTGCGGGAGATGCGGGTCGGAGACGAACTCATCGGTCCCGACGCCCACGCCCTCCATGCGGTGGTCGTCCTTCATTCGGCGCTGCGGTTGGTCGCCGAAGGGTCGGTGTCCGCCGTCACGCAGTGCTCCGTGGCTGCCCAGAACGCTGCCTTCAGGATCGAGGCGAGGACCGGCCACCACCTGCTCAGCGCGGAGGAGCGCTGTCAGGCCAGGGACATCGGGCGCCTGTTGGCTGACGAGAGCGTCGACACGATTCGGGATAATGCTCGACGCCACGGGCGTGATCGCCTGGCCCTGGTGTACGCGCACTATCGGTGATCGAAGCCAGGTGCGGAGGTAGGACGTGCATGTCGTAGTCGCCTGACGACATGGCGGTCTCGCGATGACGTAGCGGAGGAGGGTGCAAACCAGCTCTCTTCCAGGACTTGGCGCGGATCGCTCGTCTGGACGCGGGGATGAGCTTCGTCGAGGTGGCCACCACCGGTTCCTGGGATCCGCGGCGGGCGCTGGAGTTGTGCCGTGCCTTCATGGACGAGTGGATGGGGGGCATCGAGGCCGACGACGGCTTCTCAGCTGCCGAACTGGCAGCCGTCGAAGAGGCCCTCGGATTCTCATTCCCGCCCCTCCTTCGGGATTCTCACGGCCTGTTGGGGAAGCGGCAGGACGCTCTGCGGCTGCACGATGCGATGCTCAGACCTGCCGAGTTCTACTTCGACGGACCCGGCGTCCTCGCGAAGACGGTGACAATTCCGTCTGGGTAATGGGACGGCGGCCCGAGGTGCGGGAGGTCATGGCCACCCGCGTTCCCGGGGATTGGCAGTGGTTGGATACGTAGCGGGACGGTGACCTACGTACGAGTCTCTGCCGAGAAGGAGCTCATGATGGCTGACCTCTCCCTCGTCCTCGAAGCGCCCGCGGTTAGGACTGTGGGATTGGGCTGAGCAGTGGGAACGCTGTGGGACCGGGAAATGGTGCACGAGGCCGAGGTTGTCGACCGGCTCTCCCCGGAACGTCGGTTGGAGCTGACGCGGCAGGTCCTCGACTGGACGGTTCAGGGTTCGAGTCCCTGGCGGCCCACTCCTCCGCAGGTCAGCGGCTCCGACCGGGGCCGCTGTTGCCGCGATCGGGGCCGGTACAGCAGCGAAGTACAGCAGTGGACCGACCGCCAGCCTGACTTCCTGTGTCTGGAACGCTGTCGGAAGCGGCTACGGACGGGACAGCGGAAGGGCGGCTGATGACGGACGGACGGCTCGTGCGCAATTCGCGGCTCCTCGGCCTGTTCGTCGAGATCGTCCAAGGACCCGAGGGGACCTTGCGGGCGGTGGAGACCGCCGGCCGTGGCATCACGGCAGAAGCACGCTGCACACTGACCGTGGTCGCAGACAAGATGACCACCAGCCCCGACAACCCGGCCGAGGCACGTCAGGGAAGCCTCGCCTGCGCCGATCGACTCATCGAACTGGGTTCCATCGAAGACGACCTGAGCGAGTTGTGGTCCCGTCGCCGGGGAGGCGAGCTTGACGAGGCCGCGTTTGAGGCAAGCCTCCTGCGAATAGTGATGCGCCTGGAAGGGTGGCCGCAATCCTGGCCGAGCATGCGCGACTGAGCGGCATGCCCACCCTTCACCGGTGGAGCGTCTGGCCGAGCCGCTTGAGGGCGTCGCGGGTGGCCGCCGAGGACACCACCGTGTAGATCTCCATGGTGATGGCGAACTGCGCGTGCCGAAGGATCTGCATCGCCACCCGGGAATGCACGTCCAGGTCGGCCAGGAGCGAGGCACAGGTCCGCCGTGCGTCCCTGACGGTGATCCGCCGGACTCCGGCCGCGTCGCAGCGCCGGTCCCAGAAGCGGTTGAAGTTGCGCGGCTCGACCGGCCGGCCGTAGCGGGTGGTGAAGACGAGTTCCGACGGCTGCCAGGCCGGGCCGGCCGCGTCCCGGGCGGCAGCTTGGGCGGCACAGCGACGGCTCAGGGCCACGGTGCAGATGTCCGGCAGCGGCAGAGTGGCGTCCGAGGCGGCCGTCTTGGTCTCCCGGTGCAGCAGTTCGGCACCGACCCGCTGGAGCTGCCGGTCGATGGTCAACTCCCCCGCGTCGAGGTCGACGTCGGCCCAGGTGAGCCCCAACATTTCGCCCTTGCGCAGACCGAGCACCAGGACCAGGACGTACGCGGCGTAGAGCGGGTCGTCGTCGGCGCGGGCCGACTCCAAAAAGCGCCGTGCCTCGTCGCTCGACGCACGGTCGGACGCTGGCGGGTTGGGCGGTGGTCTGCTCGGCTTGCCCGGGTCGAGGGCAGGCGGGATGGCCTACCCCAACCACCCACGGACCGTGAGTGCGGTACGAGGTCCGGTACGGCCGGCGGACCCGGACGGTCCTGATCGACGACAGCAGCGCGAGGACGTCGCGCGGCCCGTGTTCGCCTACGCTGTCTGGGCCGACCCGGTCGTGCTGGAGACCTTCCTAATCGATGAGTAGCCATAGGAGTCCGATGACGTCTCCGTTCGAGGACGCACCATCGCCGTGGACCGGGCCTCCGCTCACCGACGAGACGGTCCGCCGGGCGGAGGAGACTCTCGGGGTCCGGTTGCCCTGGAGCTACCTGCGGCTGCTGTCGCGGCGGAACGGGGGCGTGCTGCGGCGCACCTGCCACCCCACGAACTTCCGGACGTCGTGGGCGGAGGACCACTTCGCGGTGGACGTCATCCTGGGCATCGGATACGAGGAGGGGGTCGACGCCTGCTCCGCGGATCTGGTGGCCGAGTGGGGTTATCCGGAGATCGGGGTGGTGATCGGGGTGACGCCGATGGCCGGCCACGACACCGTCATGCTGGACTACTCCGACTGCGGCCCGCAGGGTGAGCCCGCGGTCGCGTACATCGGCGAGGATCGGGTGCCCCGGCGGGTCGCCGAGTCGTTCGATGCGTTCATCGACGGTCTCGTCCCGTGCGAGACCTATGAGGACGAAGGCGACGGCCCCGCGTCGGGCTGAGCTGCCACGGCCGCGCAGGCGACAGCGTCCCCCCATGCGGGACGGTCGCGTGATCATCTGTTCGGCTGAGTGTCGGCGATACGTGACGCCAGCCGCAGGCTCCGACCGGATCAGCGAGAGAGCCGTCCGGGAGAGGTGACGGATCGTAAGGGTGCGCTGGTCGCGTCCCTTCGGCCGGTTGGCGCGGATCTTCTTTCCAGGTGGACTGACACCGCTCCCTGTCGCGCGGGTTCGCCCAGGCGGCGGCGGGGTGGCACGCGCGGGAAGGCCATGGGTACGCGCATCGCGTCCGGTCACTGTCCGTCATGCGCCGCCGGGAGCGTTCCCGGCGGCGTTTTTGTTACCGCGACACCCCGTCAAATGACATTGACGTTCGTCACGCTTAACTGTCTGGTTTGTTCCTTGTTGGCCACGAAGCGGGCACTTAGCCTGGTCGGCGCGTCAAGGGTCAACGGGGGAGCGGCGCGATGGAACTGCAGATTCGGCTACTCGGCACGGCGGAGCTGTGCGTCGACGGCCAGGCCGTCACGCCCGGCGCGGCGAAACGACGGGCCGTCCTGGCCGGGCTGGCGATCGAGGCGAACCACTCGGTCCCCCTGCCCCGGCTGGCCCAGATGGTCTGGTCCGACCACCCACCGACCTCCGCCAAGGCGAATCTCCGTACCCACGCCGCCGGCCTGCGGCGCACGCTGGGCGACCGGCTGGTCGCCCGGCCACAGGCGTACGAGCTGCGGCTGGCGCCGCACGAGCTGGACGTGACCGAGTTCCAGCGGCTGGCGGGGGAGGGGCGGTCCCTGCTCGCCTCGGCCGACCCCGCCGGCGCCATCGAGACGCTGAGCACGGCGCTGGCCTGGTGGCGGGGCCCGTCCGGCGACGGCCTGCCCCGCGGCACCGCCCTGGACAACCGGTGGGCCGCCCTCGACGAGCAGCGGCTGCAGGTGTTCGAGGAACTGGCCGAGGCGCGGCTGGCCGCCGGTGAGCACGCCCACGTCCTCTCCGAACTGCGCGGGCACCTCGCCGCCCACCCGCTGCGGGAACGCGCATGGGGGCATCTGATGCTCGCCCTCTACCGGTGCGGGGACGTGCCGGCCGCGCTCACCGTCTACCGGGACGCCCGGGCCGTCCTCGACGAGCAGCTCGGCCTCGAGCCCGGCGAGGAGCTGGCTCGGCTGCACCGGGCGATGCTGGACCGGGCGCCGGAGCTGTCGTACGTCGCGCCGGGCGCGTCTGTCGTCATCGCGCCGGCGCCGGTCGCGGAGGTCCGGCCCGCCGTCGGCTGGGCGGTGCCCCGGGAGCTGCCGGCGGACCCGGTCACCTACGTCGGGCGTACCCGGGAGACCGCCGACGTGGTCGCGGCCATGACCGCTGGAACACCTGCCGCCGTGGTCGTGACCGGCGCCCCGGGCAGCGGCAAGACCACCCTCGCGGTACGCGCCGGGCATGCCGTCTCCGCCCAGTTTCCCGACGGGCAGGTCTTCGTGGACCTCGGCTACCGGACTACGGTGACGGCGGGAGAGATGCTGGCCCGGGTGCTGCGCGCCCTCGGCGTGCCGGCGGCTGACGTGCCCGGGAACACCGATGAACGGGCCGGCTGGTTCCGCTCGCTGGTGGCCGGGCGCCGGCTGCTGCTGGTCGTCGAGGGCGCGCAGCACCCGGGCCAGCATCTCTCCCGCCGTCACCGTAGTCCGGTA
>NZ_JBSGJR010000518.1:0-5033 GCF_053605645.1 Micromonospora sp. NPDC003776 | reverse complement strand
TGCTGCGACGCCCCCCCCGGCCCCGGGTCCCGGGGGCGGCCGGGTGCTCCTGCCCCGGGGGGGCCCGGGGCGGCGCGCCGGCGCGGCCGCCCGGCACCGCCGGCGCGACGACGCGCCCCTGCGACGATGCGAGAAGACAATGACTGACACCAACGACCGGTCCGCCTCCGTGTTCGTCCATCCGACGGCCGACGTGGAGGAGGGCGCTCAGGTCGGCGACGGCACCAAGGTCTGGCACCTGGCCCACATCCGGTCGAGCGCGCAGGTCGGCTCCGGCTGCGTCATCGGCCGCAACGTCTACGTCGACGCGAACGTCACCATCGGCGACCGGGTGAAGATCCAGAACAACGTCTCGGTCTACCAGGGCGTCACCATCGAGGACGAGGTCTTCGTCGGGCCGTGTGCCGTCTTCACCAACGACTTCCGGCCGCGGGCCCAGAACCCCGACTGGACGATCACCCCGACCCTGGTCCGCCGGGGCGCCTCGATCGGCGCCAACGCCACGCTCGTGTGCGGCATCGAGGTCGGCGAGTACGCGATGATCGCCGCCGGCTCGGTGGTGACCAGGGACGTCAAGCCGTACCAGCTGGTGGCCGGCAACCCGGCCCGGCCGAAGGGCTGGGTGGACGAGAAGGGCGAGGTCGTCTCCCGCGACGTCGACAACCCGCCGTACCAGGGCTGAGGTCCACGCACGACGAACGGGGAGGGCCGCCGGCCCTCCCCGTTTCCGTTGTCCGCGCCGCGGTTCAGCCGCAGAGCCGGCCGATCTCCGCCCGGAACCGCTCCATCGAGTTCGGCTCGTCCGGCCCGAGCAGGTACGTCTTCAGCTCCCGCCGCGCCTCGGTCATCGGGTCGTCGCCGGCCCGGGTCAGCGCGAGGATCTTCTCCAGCTCGCCACAGTCGGGGGAGAGCAGGTACGCCGCCCGCGAGGTCGGGAAGTCGCGCCGGAACTCGTCCTCCGGCAGCCCGCTCGGGTTGGCCACCACGTACGGGCGCTGGCTCTGCACGAAGTCGGAGACCACACTGGACACGTCGCTGATCAGCAGGTCGGTCTGGTTGAAGCAGTCGAACAGCGCGGGCGTCCGCCCGGTGACCACCCGGTGGCCGGCACCGTTCAGGGAGGACGCGTCCGGGTCGCCACCGGCCGCCCGGATCAGCCCCACCACGCGCTCGTGCACGGCCTTGGCCTCCTTGGACCGCGAGCCGGTGAGCGGGTGCGGCTTGTAGATCAGCCGGACCGCCGGGCGGCTCTCCAGCAGGCCCTTGACGATCCGCTCCCCCATCAGCACCAGCGAGGTGTGGTAGGGGTCGTCGTCCAGCCAGCCCTCCCACGTCGGGGCGTAGAGCACGGTGAACGGCCGGTCGACCGACTCCGCTCCGAAGGTGTGCACCCCGGCGAGCTGCGGCCGTCCGATCTCGACGATGTCCTCGTCGCGGACGCCGACGCCGGCCCGGGCGTAGCGCTCCCGGCCGGCAAGGCCGGCCACCCAGACCTCGTCGTACACCTTGCTGTACGGGTTGACGCTGGCCTGCTTGTCGCTGTCGCCGTGGCCGACGAAGACGTGCTTCACGCCGGGCTCGCGGAGCATGTGGATGTTCGCGCCCACGTTGGCCGCGTAGAGGGCGGCGCGGACGCTGCCGAACTCCAGGTTCATGAAGTCCACCCCGGCGGGCACGCAGATCACCGGCAACCGGGTGTCGGCCAGCTCGTTGAACGCCTCCCGGCTGCGCATCAGCACCACCGCCGGGCGCTCCAGCGCCTCGGTCGGGGCGAGCCACATGTTGGCCTGGTAGACGTCCTTGGCCGGGCCGGCGAAGTAGAGGGCCACCTCGGGCCGGTAGCGGTCCAACCAGCGCTGCACCGCGGGCAGCAGGGTGGGCTGGCCGCTGCCCCGCCCGCGCAGCCAGGTCGCCGCGACCACCAGGCCGACGACCGCCGTCACCAGCGTGGCGATCCCGGCCGCGACGAGCGCGGGGGCGACGTTGTCGGCCACGGCCGCGGCGACCGCGCCCGGGATCAGCACGATGTTCAGAAAGGGCAGCCGCTCGCCGGCGACGCCCGCGGCCCAGGACGGCGGGCGCGGCGCGGCGCGCATCGGGCCCAGCTCGATGTTGCGGACCAGCGCGGAGACCGGGTTACGCCGGTCGATCATCGTGTTCAGCGCGCCGGCGAAGATGGCGATCACCCAGACCGCGGCCACCAGCAGCATCAGCCAGGTGACCGCCACCGCGCCCGGGCGCACCGCGGAGACGACCAGCAGCACGCTCGCCAGGTCCCGGGTGAGCTGCCGGTAGGACTTGGTCAGGCCGACCTTCTCCAGCAGCACCTCGGACGGCGTCGACCACCGCATCATGGCGAACTCGCCGAGCACGGCGAGCGTGCCGGCCACGGCGAAGAGAGCGGGTTGGCCGAACGCCCCGGCCAGGAGCGTGACCAGGTAGCACAGCACCACGAGCGCGCCACGGGCCGCGACGCCCGCCGGCCCCATCAACTTGCCGAACAACGAGTTCGCTCCCTACGACATCGACAACGTGGCCGGCGTGGACCGGCTCGTTCCGGCACGGGTCCGCTTCCGCGGGGCAGAGCGGGCCACCGGCACAGGCGCCCCCGGCGGATCGACGCGAGAACGGACCCGCCGCACGCGTGCCGCCCCACCATCGTCCCCCACCGGGCACCGCCGATGCCAACCCGCAGCCGCCGCCACAGCGTAGGTGTGACCTTAACGTGAGGGAAGCCACCGGTATCGCTGGGGTGTCGCCATCTGACGCCGTTGCTCCCATTCGTCCGCGCGCCCCGACCGCACCGCGCGGCGGCGGCGCCCGGCTCCAAGGTCGCGTTCCTATACTGGTCCGGCCGTTCGCCGATCCGGCCGCCACGGCAGGGGCGGCCACGCCGGGCAGGCGCACCTCGATCCGGCCCGCCGGCCGCCGCCGGAGCGTCCCCTCGAAAGGATCCACGGGTTTGACGACCTTGATCGCGCTCGCCGTCGCCATCGTGCCCGGCGCGCTGCTCGGCTTCGCCCTTCCCCCGGGGCGCTACCGGTGGGCGGCCTGGGCGGCCTCGCCCGCGCTCACCCTCGGCCTGACCAGCCTGGCCATGTCCTGGCTGCCGAAACTCGGCCTGCCGCACAGTGCGCTGGCGGTGCTCGTCGCCGAACTGCTCCTCGCCGGCCTGGCGGTGCTCGGGTCCCGGCTGGTCGCCCGCGGCCTGGTCGAGCCGGCCGAGGACGGCACCCGGCCGGGGCTGCGCGCCCGGCTGCGCCTGCCGTCCGTCCGCCCGCACTGGTCGGACGTGGTGGGAGTCACCGTACCGGCGCTGATCAGCGTGGCGTTCGGTTGGCTGATCCTCGGCCGGCTCAACGCGCCGCCCGGCTGGGACGCCATGAACCACGGCTTCCTCACCCGCCGGATCATGGACAGCGGCAGCGTGCTGATCTCCTCGGCGTGCACCACCGGCGCCACCGACACCGCGCTCTCCTGCTCGTTCTACCCCCTGGCGGCGAACGTCTCCTGGGCCCAGGCCGCGGAACTCTCCGGCGGCCGGATCAGCACCGTGATGACCGCCTGGTCGATCGTCCTCGGCCCGCTCGCGCTGGTCGCCGGGGTCTACGCGGCGGTCCGCGCGCTCGGCGGCCGGCCGATCGTGGCGGCCTGCGCCGCCGCCGCGCCCGCGGTGCTCGGGCCGATGTGGCTCTCGGTGGTGACCGGGCGGATCACCGAGCAGACCGCGCCCAGCGTGGCCGGCGCGGTCGCCCTGCTCATCGCCCTCGCGCTGCGCGGCCGCCATCCGGTGCGCGTGGGTCTGCTGGCCGGGCTGGCCGGCGCCGGGATCGTGATGACCCACACCTACGACGTGCTCTTCATCGGGGTGCTCGCCCTCGGCATGGCGGTGACGCTGACGGGCCGGCCGGTGTGGCGTCGGGTGGGTGCCGGCCTCGCCGCCATGGTGGTGGCGGGGCTGGTGCCGCTGCTGCCGTTGATCGGGGTGCTGCTCGGCGCGAACGGTGAACGGATCTCCAACCCGCCGCCGCTGCTCGGCAAGTACGACGAGTCCTGGGAGTACTGGGTCACCGACCCGCAGCGCTACATCCTGTTCGGCTTCCCCCAGGTCGGCGGCCGGGACTACCAGCTGGACGTGCCGACCATCCAGGTCGCGCTCTGGATCGTCATCCCCTGCCTGCTGCTGTCGCTGTTCGCGCTGGTGCTGCGCCCGCTGCGCTGGGCCCGTCCGTGGCTGGTCGCCGGGGTGATCTTCACCCTGCTCGGGTTCTGGACCTCAGCGTCCGACTCGCCGACCGCGACCACGCTGTCCAGCCTCTGGTACGGCGTCCGGGAACGGGTCCGCTCGATGATCTTCCCGGTCTACGGGCTGCTCACGGTGGCCGGCGCGGTGGTGCTGGGGCTGGCCATCGCCTGGCTGGTGAGCCTGCTGGCGGCCCGGGCGCGCGCCCTGCGCGGCTCCTCCGTGCCGGCGGCGGCCGCGGCCACGCTGGTGGTGCTGGCCCTGCTCGGTCTCGGCGCGGCACCGGACAGTTGGCACGCCATCCGGAACGAGATGAAGAGCCGCACCCCGTTGGGCAAGTCGTATCCGGAGGCGTTCCGCTGGCTCCAGCAGAACACCCCGCCGGGCAGCGTGGTCGCGTACGACCGGCACCGGGAGTTCATGAGCTGGTCCTACGCCGACTACGACGTGCCACTGCTGTTCGGCATCCCGCCGCTGCCCGGCCTGCCCACGGAGAACTACGAGAAGCGCTGGGACGCCTGGAACTGGCTGGTGAACAGCGAGGACGCGCGACCGGCCGGGTGCGAGGTGCGGCGGCTCAACATCAGCTACGTGGTGACCGGCAAGCGGAAGATGCCGGGCGCCTGGGAGAAGCACTACGAGCCGGACCGGCTGACCACCAGCAACCGGATCACGCTGGTCCACCAGGTCGGCGGGATCCGGATCTACCGGGTCACCGACGCCGGGCGAGCCTGCCCCGGCACGAGCTGACCGCTCGTCCGCCGACGACGGCGAACGGCCCCCGACCGAT
>NZ_JBSGJR010000517.1:0-5047 GCF_053605645.1 Micromonospora sp. NPDC003776 | reverse complement strand
GGTGCTTGAGGCCGGCCACCCCGCCGGGGCGCGGGTAGCCGCCCTCCGGCGGACGCGCTGCGCCGGTTGGTCGCCCCGCGGTAGGTCGCGGCATCGGCGGCACCGGACACCGCTTTTCGCGGCATCTGGAACCGATCACACCCGGCTGTCCGGCTTCCGGCGGGTTACCCCTGCTGGGTCATCCGGTGAACAGCATGGGAAGCGCCGGGTTGTCCAGGGGATTCACAGCTGCGCGGGCAGACGATGAGGCGTCGGCGCGCATACCCTTGTGCCGCTCGCCCGTCCGATTACGCCCATCCGTTGGCTGTCCGCAGGAGGCAACCTCGTGCCGCACGTCCCCGTGCGTTCCGATCGACCGAACCGCTCGGGCGCGCCGATCCCGACCGCGCGCCGGGCGCGCCGGCGCGCTCCGCGCTGGGCCCGGTGGTGCGTGGCGCTCGGGGCGACGCTGATGACCCTCAGCGGCGTGGCGCTCGGTGGCAGCCAGTTCCTGCTCAACGCCGCGACCAGCAAGGTCACCCAGCAGAACCTGCTCGGCGCGGCGGCGGCCCCGCGCCAGCACCGGACGATCACGGGCGCGAAGAACATCCTGCTGGTCGGGGTGGACACCCGGCCGAACCAGGACCCCAGCCAGCTGACCCGGTCGGACTCGATCATTCTGGTGCACATCCCGGCCGACCACAGCCAGGCCTACCTGGTCTCGCTGCCGCGCGACTCGCTGGTCGACATCCCCGCGTACGAGAACGGCGCCACGCCCTTCCACGGCGGCAAGAACAAGATCAACGCAGCCTTCGCCTTCGGCAGCCGGGGCCTGACCGGGCCGGACGCGCTGTCGCACGGCTTCGAGCTGCTGGCCCTGACCATCCGTGACCTCACCGGGATCACCCCGGACGCGGGCGCGATCATCGACTTCCAAGGCTTCAAGCAGATCGTCCAGGTCCTCGGCAAGGTCTGCCTGTACGTCGACGAGACCACCACGTCGATCCACGTGGGGCACGACAAGGACGGCAAGCCGGCGGCGCCGTACAAGATCAACCCGGACGGCACGGTGAACCACCGCATTCCCGGGGTGACCCCGAACATCTACACCAAGGGCAACCACTGCCTCAACCCCGCCGACTCGCTCGACTTCGTGCGCCAGCGTGACCTGCTGGCCAACGGCGACTACGACTACGGCCGGCAGCGCCACCAGCAGCAGTTCCTGCGCGCGGTGCTGCACCAGGTGATGACCGACGGCCTGAACTCGCCGACCAAGCTGCCCGGCCTGTTGACGGCGGTCGGCAAGACGATGACGGTCGACGACGGCGGGATCCCGCTGGAGGACTGGGCGTTCGCCATGCGCGGCATCGGGCCGGACGCGATCACCACCATCAAGACCAACGGCGGCAGCTTCAACAGCCGGTCGGTCCCGGGGGTGGGCAGCGCCGAGATCCTCAGCCCGACCAGCATGGACCTGCTGCACGCGGTCAAGGTGGACGACGTCGGTTCCTTCGTCGAGGCCCACCCGACCTGGGTGGCCGCCGACGGGCCGAGCACGACGGCCCACTGACCCGTCCGGCCGGGCCCGCCGGGTGGTGGAGGAAGCCACCGGCGGGCCCGGGACGGCGTCAGCTGACGCTCAGCGCGGTGTCGTCGATGACGAACGAGGTCTGCAGCGAGGAGTCCTCGGTGCCGGTGAACTTCACCGTCACGGTCTGGCCGAGGTAGCCGGAGAGGTTCACGCTGCGCTGGGTGTAGCCACTGGCGGCGTTGACGTTCGACCAGTTGGCCACGGTGGTGCCGTTCACCGTGACGGTCAGCTTGTCGTACGCGGTGCTGCCGGTCTCGGCGGTGTCGATGTGCAGCCAGTACGACAGGGTGGCCGAGGCGCAGCCGGCCGGGATGGTGACCGACTGGCTGACCGAGTCGGTGGTGGTCGACCCGTACCCGTCGAGCCAGGCCTTCCAGGAACCGCTGTGCGCGGGCTCGCTGCTGGAGTTGGACACCACCCCGCTGGTGGCGGTCCACGGCGCCGCCGTGCCGGTCTCGAAACCGGGGTTGCCGAGGAGTTGGGCCGCGGTGCAACCGCCGGTGCCGCCACCGCCGGAGCCCCCACCGGCCAGCCACTCGGTGGCGTTCAGCGCCAGCGCGGCGTCGGTGCCGGCCGGGTCGGTCCAGCCGTTGTAGAGGGTGTTGCCGGACTGGCCGGTGCCGTCGTCGATCGGGGAGCTGTCGCCCCACACCGCCACCCGGCCGGAGCCGAACGTGGCGACGGAGAACTCGGCCCCGGTGTTGCCGCTGTAGCCGACCCGGTAGACCAGACCCTTCACCGACGGGTTGTCGGCGGGGTGCAGGGTCTGGGTGCTGCCGTTGCGGATGATGCTGCCGGTGACCGTGCCGAACGGGCCGTGCAGCACCGGATCGGTGGCGTCGCTGATCGCCTTCGGGTTCTCGTTGGCGATGTTGTTGACGTCGACGCTGATGCCGAACGGGTCGGTGTTGTCCACCCCGTTGTTGCTGAACAGGTCGTTGGCGATGCGGACCGAGTCCCAGCCGTCGTTGTTCCGGTCGCTGGCCGTGTGGTCCACGACGAGGAAGAAGCCGCCACCGTTCTGGATGAACCGCATGATGGCGCTCTTCTCGGCCGCGCTGAGCGGGGAGTTCGGTTCCGGCATCACGAACTCGTCGAAGTTGGCGAGGTCGAGGCTGCCACCGCCGCCGTAGGTGATGGTGCTGCCGGCCGGCAGGGTCTTGAGGCTGTACCGGCCGGTCCGCTGCAGCGCCACGCCCCAGGCCGAGATGGCTCCGGTCCAGGAGGTCTCGGTCGTCGGGCTGGCGTTCTGGTTCAACGGGTCGGGCTGGCTGGTGCTGATGATCCAGTCGGCGTTGCCGGCCGTTTCGGCCTTGCTGTTGTCGAACAGGACCCGGTGCACGGTGGTTGCCGCGGCGGCGGGGGTGGCCGGCGCGGCGAGGGCGGGCGTGAACGCCAGCAGGAGCGCGGCCAGGATCCCTGGGCTCCGGTGGCGGATAGGTACGGACATGAGCGGCACCGTACAGGGATGTTCATGAATATGGAACGCCGCCATCGCCACGATCCCGTGACGCTCCGGCGTCCACCGGCCGAATCGCCGTCCGCACGGAAATGCCTTGGCCCTCCCGTCGGCCCGGCCTATGGTGGCCGCATGTTCCGGGCCGGGCAGTCGATCCCCACCGCGGTCGCCGCGGTGGCGCCCGCCGCTGCCTCGCGCCGGCGGGTGGCTGTCGCGCCCGGGCACGGCCTGCCGAGCCCGATCCCCACGGACCGTGGCCCACCGGAGAGACCATCCACTCCGCGAACGGCCACCAGGGCGAAGCCATCCGGCTTCGGCCCTTTTTCTTTTTCCGAGGAAGGATCCGACATGGGCACCGACATCCGAGGCGGCCTCGACCAGCAGTGGCTCACGCGGCTGCGGACCACGCTGACCAGTGACTTCGAGGCGCAGACCACCCGGCTGACCGAACTGACCGCGGACACCGGCGACCCCGGCGAGGCGCACACCCGCGCCGCGATGATCGCCACCACCCGGCAGAGCCTCGGGCAGATCGGCGACGCGCTGCGCCGCATCGCGGAGGGCGGTTACGGCACCTGCGAGCGGTGCCGTAAGCAGATTCCGCCGGAGCGCCTCGAGGTGCTGCCGCACGCCCGCTTCTGTGTACCCTGCCAGCAGAAGCACGGCTGACCGCGGCCCCGCCGGGCCGCCCGCGGGCGGCCCGGCGTCATCTCGCGGGGCCGAGCCGGCCGGCGAGCCAATCGATCAAAATTCGCTCGTACTGCGGGCTGACGGTGTCCACGGTGTCGCCCTCGTGCAGCGTGGGCGCGTGGTCGCAGCCGGCCAGCCGGGCCACGGTCAGGTCCGCCCCACCAGCGGCCCGGCGCCACACCGCCAGGCTCGCCTCGATCGGCGTCCAGGCGTCGGTCTCGCCGTAGCAGAGCAGCACCGGGCAGGACAGCTTCGCGAAGACCGGCTCCGGGTCGAAGTCCATGTCGGCCCACGCGCCCGGCTCGGGCAACTCGCGCGGCAGGAACGCCAGCGGGAACCAGGGCCGCCCGGCGGCGGTGTCCAGTTCCGCCTGGGCGGTCGCCCGGGGTACGCCGCCCCGCAGGTACGCCTCGGCGACGCCGCGCAGCCGGGCCAGTTCGGCGAGGTCGGCCGGGCCGTACCCGTGTCGCCGGAGCTGCTCGGCAGTCCCGTAACGCATCTGTACGGCCGGGCTGACCCCGCTGCATCCGACGAGCGCCAGGAAGTCGACGGGGTGCCGGCTGGCGGTCAGCGCCGCCGCCCACGCGCCCTGGCTGAATCCCCACAGCCCCACCGGGACGTGTCCGACCTGCCGGCGCAGCACGTCCAACGCCGCCGCCGCGTCGTCGGCCTGTTCGGTCAGCGGCACGTCACGACCGTCCATCCGGGGGCGCCGGTCGTACCGCAGCACCGCGATCCCGGCCGGTGGCAGCAATCGGGCCAGGTGTTCGTAGAGGAAGTAGGACTGCTGGTCGGCGTGGGAGCCGTGCAGCACGGCGAGGCCGCCGCGCACCGGGCCGGCGGGCAGGTCCAGGGTGGCCGGCAGCCGCAGTTCGCCGAGGTGCAGCTCCATACCTGGCAGTGAACCACGACCGCCCGTTCACGTCCGCCCCGCCAGGGCCGGACGGCTAGGGTCGGTGGGATGTCGGACCGCCCGCTGGTCTTTCTCGACGTCGACGGACCGCTGATTCCGTTCGGCGCGGACGCCCCCGCCTCGGCCGTCGCCGAGGGGAATCCGTTGCTGGGCCGCCTCGACCCGCGGCACGGGGGCCTTCTCTGGGCCCTGCCCGGCGATCTGGTCTGGGCGACGACCTGGATGGCCGAGGCCAACAGCGTGGTCGGGCGCCGGCTCGGGCTGCCCGAGCTGCCGGTGGTCGACTGGCCCGAGGTCGACCCTCCGCACGACGGCCTGCACTGGAAGACCCGGGCGCTGTCGGCGTGGGCGCGGGACCTGCGACGACCCGGCCACCGTCGCGGCCCTCATCGACCTGGGCGTGGACGGCATCATC